>CAUFVC010000286.1:0-3663 GCA_959029275.1 uncultured Eubacteriales bacterium
TTAACGACCTACTCCCTTTCCAGGGGAGCCCCTTCAGCCACTTGGGTACTTCTCCTTGTGTCCTCACAGCTGACAATCCGCGTCAGCATGAAAGATTATAGCATATGTAGGTGGATTATGCAAGAGCAAATTTGAAATTTACTGCTTATTTTTTAAGGGAAAGCCGTGACCTGCGCCGCCCAAAGGCAGGAGGAAATCGCTCCCCCTGCCTTTCATCGGTCCTTCATTTTACTTGCCATCACACTTCTCAAACACGGGAATCTTCGACGTTTCCACTTCAATCCAGCCGTTTTCCACCGGTTCTTTCGTCCAATAATCACGCCAATCCCCCTCCGGCACATATACCCGCCGCGACCTCTCTTCAGCCGTCATCGGCGCTACCAGAAGGGAATCGCAGAATAAATATTCGTCGTCAACCCCGTAGGTCTGCGCATCTTGGGTATAATCCATTACCAACGCCCGGATTGGCGGTTTGCCGCTCTCCTTATAGGCCTCAAAAGCCTTTTTCAACATAGGCACCAGGGTTT
This sequence comes from uncultured Eubacteriales bacterium, assembly GCA_959029275.1. Classification (GTDB taxonomy): domain Bacteria; phylum Bacillota; class Clostridia; order Lachnospirales; family Bianqueaceae; genus Bianquea. The sequence continues at coordinate 528 of CAUFVC010000286.1, forward strand.
TCCGTATCTGCAAAAGCTCCCGAACCTCATCTTCACAGTCAAATTCAAGCCAGGGCGCCTTCTCACAATACCAGGCGTTGATCAGACACTGCACGGAAAATACATTGGTCTGCAAGCGGCGGAGAAAATCCTCCCGGCTATTGGCACGCCGAACTTCAGCCGTCCAGAGAAGTCCGGAGAAACCTGCGTTTACCATGCCTCGAATAAAGTCTTTATGATCGTACAGATCGCTGTACAGGACGAAGGGATAGCTGGCCGCCAGCGCTCCCGCATTGCGGACTTCGGACATGGTCTGTCTGTCTCCCAAGGCTCTCATTATCGTCTGCATGTAGAGCGTCCCAAACATGGAGTGATACTGCTCGCCATCCATGCCGCTGGGAAACTCGGTACAATTGGGGAAGCTCCAGTCGTGGACAAAATCACTGTTATCGCATTCATCCAGCTTAAAGCCGTCAATGCCATTCTCCACGAGATACTGTCTGTGATAGTCAGCGAAGATCTGCTGCGCTTCCTCCGTGGCGAAGTCTGGAATCAACCCCTGCCACACCTCATAATCGCCGCTGTAGTCATGTAACTTCTCATAGATGGGAGAGGTGGAGTTGACAAAGGCATGCTCCCACAGATTTATATGGAAATCGTGGTCGCGCAGGTATTGCACAACCTCCTCATGATTTGGGTAGCGCTCCGGATCCCACACATAGGAGCAGGAGTAACTGCTGGACTGCCAGCCTGGCTCCAGACCCATGATATCACATGGGATCTCCTTCTCCCGAAAATATTTCGCCATGGCAATCACCTCATCGCCGGTATACCTGGCATAACAGCGATACATCACTCCTAGGCCCCATTCCGGGACATCGCAGCCGCCACCAGAAAACATATTATACTGGGATACAATATCGGTGATACTATCTCCCTCAAACACATATACATCGACGCCCTTGGCCACGGGGATCTCCACCGACATAACAGTCTGCTCTTTCAGCCCGCATTTTTTATATAAATCTTCCGCCGTCGCAATGATCGTATTGTTTTCAACCTTCGGGCGGCTCTTGTTCTTTCCATATCCGCAGCACACTTCTACATAGCGCGCCGTATCAAAATACATGCCATAGCCTCGGGTCGTCACAAAAAATGGCACTGGAGCGTGGCTGTCGCCTGTATTGGCAACAGGGTCTGAATTTGCGCGAAGGGTCAGCTTATGACTCTTATGATTGAATCCTTTTAATTGCAATCCAAACCCAAAAACTTCCTCCCCATCCTCTAACGGCAACTCCAAAAGGCAGCCCCTGGCTGTGGTCTTGAACTGAATTTTGTTCGCATCATAGCGGACCTCCGTCTCATCGTAGCGCAGTCCCCGGCAAAAATTGGACGGTACAATTACCTCCGGTTTTCCAAATGTAAATTTTCTCACTCTTCGTGCCCTCCTAGTTGGTAATCTACCCTGTGTCCACAGTTCTCTTTCTTAAAGTGGACAACTTACTTTGGTTTAGTATATCACAGATTGATCCCCGATTCAACATTTCATTTGTGACATGCTAAAGAGCTTGAAGAAAAATTTACCCCGTCAGCGATGGTTACGGCGCTTGATCCGGTATACTTTTCTTTTAATACGCAGGGCGGTGATGAGAAGGGCTGAAAAGCTCAGAAGCAGCAGGAGGTACCATGCCATATGGGATTCGTCACCTGCCTCTGCGCCGCCAGCTCACCTTCATATTTTAACAGAATCATGTTTTTTGTGTGGACGGGCATTAAATTTGTTGCCACGGAATCCTATGGCATGGTATAATATTCGCAAAAGCTATGAGCAGTGTACAAACATAGGGCGCAAGCCCGGCCGTGCTGCCATCGACAGCTATGAAAATCAGAGAAAGAAGGATGTTGAACATGCCGATTGTTGATAAACCGATCCAGGAGCTGCTGCAATATCAGGGCAGCACGCCAAGACCTGCGGACTTTGATGAGTTCTGGGATTCTCAGTTGGCGCGATTGGACGGGATTGACCCGAAACCGGAGCTTGTGGAAAGCTCATTTCAGACTTCCTATGCGGAGTGTTTTGATCTGTATTTTACCTCCACCAAGGGAGCGACAATTCACGCAAAATACGCCAGGCCTAGAAACTGCAATGTCAAGTGCCCGGCTATCCTATTTTTTCACGGCTACATGGGGGACAGCGGGGATTGGCTAAACTATCTGCCCTTTGTGGCGGAGGGCTTTTGCATAGCGGCCATGGATTGTCGTGGGCAGTCGGGGCGGTCTCAAGATATAGGCGGCACGCTGGGGATGACCTGCTCCGGTCAATTTATCCGGGGCGTGGACGGCCCGGCGGAGGACATGCTGTTTGTGCAGATCTTTCTGGACACGGCGCTATTGGCGCGGATCGTCATGGGTATGGACCAGGTGGACGAGACCCGTGTCGGCGCCCGCGGAGGATCTCAGGGGGGCGGCCTGACATTGGCCTGCGCCTCGCTGGTGCCCCAGATCCGGAGAGCAGCGCCAGACTTCCCGTTTTTATCGGACTATAAGCGGGTGTGGGACATGGATCTTGCGAATAATGCGTATGAGGAGCTGAGGGCGTATTTCCGCGCCGCCGATCCCCGGCATGAACGGGAGCATGAAGTATTCGAAAAACTAGGCTATATCGATATTCAAAATTTGACGAAGCGGATCCGGGCGGAGGTTCTCATGGGGGTAGGCCTTATGGATACCATCTGTCCTCCGTCAACGCAATTTGCTGCCTACAATAAAATCACAAGCCCCAAGCGCTACATTCTGTATCCGGATTATGGGCATGAGGATTTGCGCGGCCACAGAGACATGGTTTTTGAATTTTTTCAGGGCTTAAAGAACTAGTGGAATGGAAATGAAAGCCGTATCAAAAGGAAAATGGGCGGATTCCGGGGAGGATCGTACATCGGGACGGCGTGCTGTATCCGAAGTACGACTGGTTTCAGGGGTTTTGTTTTCCGGACCCGGCCTTCAGCCTGTATTTTTGGAATGGCGAGGATCGGGACTACCTGCTCAAGCTGTACCATACGCTGAAAGCCATCGACGAGTACTGGTGGACGTACAGGGATTCCGACCATGATGGCTGCCTGGAGACCTGGTGTATCTGTGACACAGGGGAGGATCACTG
>CAUFVC010000287.1:0-3651 GCA_959029275.1 uncultured Eubacteriales bacterium
CCCGGCTGTCCTTCACCGCAGCTTCAACCGACGCCTGGACTGCGGCGATCTCCCCCGTGAACAAAACGTAGGCTTTGCCGCCCAGCTCTCTCGCCAATCCAACTCTCACAACATCGGATTGCGCTGCCTTTGCCCCTTGATCTGCGGCGACCAAGGCGGAGGGCACGGACCAGGTCTCCACGACGCCCATGGCCTCAACTTCTTGGAATTGATAGTCGCCCTTTAGCGCGGAAAACACATGGTCATGGGGATTTCCCAGCAGGAAACTATCCAGGAGATAGTCCCCATACTCCCGCCGCCCCCGCTCTAACGCTGCTGCCACGGCGGCAATGCCGCCTTGAACGAGAACGATAAACTTTCCAGGACAAATAGGCTTCGCAATCACCAGTTCAACCTCTGCGGTCTTAACCATTGTGTCCGCCGCTGAAAATCCTTTTGCGATGGACTTCAGCTCCAACATTCCTAGCGCACGTAACACGTAAGCCTACCTCCATTATGATTCTCGAATATAGATCTCTTCTGGATTGTCGACGATACCCACGATTGCTGCATCCACCGATGCATTCTGCGCGGAAGCTTCCATCCGCGCCGCACTGCCGAGGGCAACCAGCACCAAATCTCCAATTCCGGCGCCTGTCTGGTCAACCGCCACGAGGCGGCGATGTCCATCCTTCATCTGGTCGAGCGTCTCCACAATCATAAATTTGTTTCCGATCAGATTACTATTTTTTCTTGTCGCCACCACGGTTCCGATCACCTTTGCTATAAGCACTTCCATCACCTCCGGCTATATGGGTCCACCATCTTACTAAAAAATGAGAGTCAGACAATAACCGGCAGCTTGGAGCCATTGGCAATTCCAAGGCCGTTTGCCTCATCGGTATCGATATGCATTTCCGTTGTAAAGCTCTTATCGACGCGAACTGGAACTTCCTCTAGCAGTCCCCCTCTGGCGCCCGGAGCCTGCACGGAGACCACCTGTTTGTCGTGGACGCCGAAAGCTGCGGCATCCTCCGGCGACATATGAATATGCCGCTTTGCCACGATACAGCCTTCCTTCAGCGACACGGCACCCTTAGGCCCCACGATGACGATTGGCGCGGATCCCTTCAAATCTCCGGATAGGCGCACCGGCGCCTTCACGCCGAGCCGGATGCAATCCGTGGCGGACACCTCCACCTGCGTCTGTCCCCTCAGCGGACCCAGCACGCGAACATTTTCGATGGGCCGCAGCTTCAACCCGATTATGGTGACGGTCTCCTTCGCCGCAAACTGGCCGCCCATCAGCTCCTTCATAGGAGTCAGCTCTGAACCTGCGCCAAAAAGGATATCCATGTGTTCCCGGCAGAGATGAAGGTGACGGGCCGACACGCCGACCTTGACGGATCTCTCCTCGCTGGCCGCCGGGGACTGGCCCTTTAACTGTTCCAGAATCTGTGCTACGACCGCATTTACGATTGCTTCATTATTCAATTAACTCACCTTCTTCGCAGATTCACGGACGCCTCCGAGGCCGGAGGCGCCCGCTGTCCATTCTAACGCCTTCTACTATTATTAGTTCAAAGTCGGAAGAATTTTCTCTACATCGCTGTGAGGTCTGGGGATGACATGCACGGCAATAATCTCGCCCAGATTCTGCGCTGCATTTGCGCCGGCCTCCGTAGCAGCCTTGACGGCTCCCACATCGCCGCGAATCATAACCGATACCAGCCCGGATCCGATCTTCTCCGTGCCGATCAATACTACATTTGCGGCTTTGACCATCGCATCTGCCGCCTCAATCGCCGCTACCAAACCTCTCGTCTCAACCATTCCTAATGCTTCCATTGTGTTTCCTCCTTATTTTTAGTCTTCAAAATTAAAATGATATTTACTTGCGCTGATTTCAATCTGTTTCATAACCTCCGGGTGCGGGTTGGGAATCACCGCAGCGGCAGCGTACTTTCGTATGGTGCCCGCTTTGGCCGCCTCGATAGCCGCTGTGACGGCGGAGACCTCTCCCTGGATGACGATGGTTACAAGCCACCCCCCCAGCTTTTTCTCCCAGGTCAGAAACTTGACATTGGCGGTTTTTAGCATAATGTCTGTGGCCGCCAACGCCGGTACGTATCCTTGAAGCTCAAACAATCCTATCGCTTGCATCTTCCTCATCCTTTCCTTTCGATGCCTGTATAAAGCAGACAAGAAAAAGATCAGTCTAAGGTGGGAAGAATCTTCTCTATGTCAGCGTGAGGTCTGGGAATGACATGAACCGCCACCAGCTCGCCCAGACGGCTGGCTGAATTTCCTCCGACCTCCGTAGCGGCCTTGACGGCAGCCACATCGCCGCGAACCATAACGGATACCAATCCGGATCCGATCTTCTCCGTGCCGATCAATACCACATCCGCGGCCTTGACCATGGCGTCAGCCGCTTCAATCGCCGCGACCAAACCTCTTGTTTCCACCATTCCTAATGCTTCCTGCATCGTAAAATCCTCCTTTTGGGAATTTCGTTTTGATTATACATGATTTTGTCACATTCTGCAACTATTGGGTATACATTTGCTCTGGGCTCCTTCGCCCCGACCCGATACCGGCTGTCAGAACCGCTCTTTCGCCGGCGCTTCGCCGGGAGGCGCTGCTTTTCCCAAACAGCTGATCCGCAGCATATCCTCCGTATTTTCATCCGGTCTCGGTATGATATATTTGGAGTACACGCCTGTCTGCGCCATCGCCGCCGCCTCTGCCGCCTCCATGGCGGACTCCACATCGGCAACGGACCCTCGGAACTTAATGCAGACCAGCAACGGTACCGGAAGCGCATCCGCATTGGCCGGTTTGTTCTTGTCCATGGCCTCGATGGTTACGTTGCCGGCTTTACAGCCCGCGTCCGCCGCCACCATGGCACAGACAAGCCCAAATACTTCCAACATTCCCACTGCTTCCATCGCCCATCTCCTTAATTCTTATTGATATAGGCGATCTTGATGCCCAGCTGTTTCATATTGGTATCCATGGCCTCATTCATCTGATCCAGGCTGTACTCGTGGGTGATCAGCTCTTCGATGGGCAGCCCGATACCAACAGCCCTGCGGAGGAAATCAAAGGTGATCGGGTAATCGCTGACCTTGTATGTCCAGGACCCCACCATAGTGATCTCCTTCTTGCAGATGTCGTGGTGAGGATTGATGCTACAGCACCCGTTATCGACAAAGAATCCAATCTCCGCCAAGCCGCCGCCTCTCTTGACAAATTTCCATACATTGGAGGCCGCCGCAGGCACGCCCGTACACTGGAAGGCGAAATCCGCTCCGCGCCCGCTTGTGAGTTCCTTTAGGCGGCGAACCTGCTCGTCCAGATCCTTGTAATTCTTAAAGTTCATCGTATATTTCGCGCCAAACCGCTTTGCCATCTGTAAACGTTTCTCATCCCCGTCAATGGCGATGATATTCTCAACGCCCATCGTCCGGATTACAGCCAGCAGCATCAGTCCGATGGGGCCTAAGCCTTGGATGGCTACATTCGAATTGAAGGTCAGCAGACCCGTTGACTTAGCGCGCTCTACCGCGTGGACTACAACGGCGGCGGGCTCAATCAGGAGACGCAGTTTCAGGCTCATGTCGTTGACTTTAAAGAAGGTGGAACCCTTGCGGATGACCAGATATTCAC
>CAUFVC010000288.1:0-3646 GCA_959029275.1 uncultured Eubacteriales bacterium
TGCTTACGGGATAATGGCCCGTTATCGTCTTGGCCGTCGCATCGACAGTTGACTGGAGCGTCGTGCCGGTCTCCCACTCATTCGCCAGGCTGCCGATAATAAATACTTCATCCTCCTGGGCCCACTTGTCGATCCGCGCTTCCTCAGGGCTGCCTGCATAACTCAGAACCGGACCGGGGCGGGTGGGCAGATCCGGATCCCATGGGCTGAGATTCTGCCATCCCGGATCAACAATCTCGGTGGCCTGTATAAAGATAGACGCTTGTCCCTCAATCTGGTTGGGATAGGACGCCACCGCCTGCTTAGCTCCGTCCACGTATAAAATGGGAGCAGCGGGTTCCGTACCCTGGAACACAATTTTCTTTGGCAATTGGCCAGAGGGGATCCCCTCCGCTTTCAGGTCGTACACCAAGATCTTGTCCCGGGCTTCCTGCGGCAGGCGGGCCAAAATCGCCTGATCTGTCACTGCATGAAACTTGCTGTTATCCAGTGTGACCTGGCCGGTGAACGTAACCGTTTCCCCGGGATAGGCCGCATAAATAATGGGGTTCTCCGCTGTGCCGGAATCTGCCTCTGTCAGCTCAAAAGATTCTCCCCTCGCATACTCGCCTCCGCGGATGTAGACGGTCACACCGCCGACACTACCCTCGGTGCGAATCTTGTCGCGCGCCGCCTCCAACGTCTTAAAGGGGTTAGCTATAGTACCATCGTTGCTGTCATCCCCATCGAGTGCCACATAATAGGTTTTGGCTGTCGTGGGGGTTGCCTCCGCGTCTGTCTTACTGGGCAGCAAAAAGGCGGAGCAAACCAGCGCCAGCATCAAAATCCATGTTACTACCTTCTTCAAAACCTTCATCTCCTTTTCTCAGTGACTGTTTTGCCGACAGAAACGTTTATTTCGCTTTGTGACTCCGCTTTTTCATGACACCAACCGTAGCAAGACCGCCTCCGCAGAGTACGACGAGCAGGCTGTAGATCCAAAGGTTGCTATAGTCCCCTGTCGTTGGCTTATCGCTTGGTGTTGTGAGATTGACTGACATGGGATTCGCTGGCGTCGTGTGATTGGCCGGCTCTGTAGGATCGGCTGGCGTTCTGGGTTCGATGGGCGTTGTGGGTTCAGCCGGCGTATAGCCCGGATCGGCCTCGCCGCATACGGTACAATTGCCGTCCACATAGTTATGTCCAGCCGCAATCACGGTCTGCGCCTCTGTGATCTGAGTCGCCCCCTGTGCATCGCTGAAATATTGAGTGCATGTAGAGCAATACCAATATTCGATATTTCCATTCTCCGTGCATGTCGCCGCCCTGGCGTCGGTCTTGGTCAGCGGGTGGCTATGGACGACGGCGCCGCCATATTCGCTCACCGTACCGGTTCCATCGCTCACCTGCACATTCATGGTCACAGGTGTACTACAAAAATCGGTATACAGATCGCCGTTAGCCTCTTCCGAGAATAATTTAAGCGTATAGGATCCATCTGCGACGCCTGTCAACGGGATCGAGAGCGTTCCTGTCGCCGCATTTGAGCTGTCCGCCAGCTTAGCGTAGTATTTTACATTGTCATTAGCATCCGTGAGCACACAGGCGATATATTGATTCATACCTGTCGTGGCGGAGGTGTAGCTGAATTGAAGTGTCGCTCCTGTCTGAACGCACTGTTCATTCGTCGCCACCACGGTCAGCGTCTGAGACTCGTCCTGCATGGTGAACTTCACCGCTCCGGTCGCTGCCTCCGCACTGACAAAACCATTTCCCACCCCTGCTGCTGCCTTGCCGTTATCGGCATCCGCAGCTGAGGTAAAGACCACCTGGGATAAGTCTAACGCCAGCGCAGGGCGCACAGCCAGCTCCGCAAAAGCCGCTGAATCAACGTAGTTTGAAGCGCCATCCGCTCTGGCTTTTCTGGCTCTGCCATAGTAGGGCTGAGGGGTTCGGAGCAGATATTGATCCCCAAAGCTGCGGACGGTGTTGTCGTTGATGGTTTCCCACTCGACCTTGGACAAAGCCCACAATTTCTGTGTGATCGCCGGCCCGGAGATTCCGTCTGCACTGGGACTTGCGCTCGTGCCGCCTCCCTGCAGAGTCCGGTCCTTGACCGCGGCCAGTTCTTTAGCGGAAAATCCGGCGGCGATGGTTGCCATTGTCTGCTGAAGCGTACTTCCCGCATACTCGGTGGGTTCATTCCAGCTTGTCCCATCCGGATTGTTCGCATAGTACAATTTGTTTGCACTGTCGTAGGTGGAGCCTTCGAATTCGCCTCCGCCCGTTCGGAACACACTCTTGCCAAAATCATTTCCCTTTGCCAAGAGCGTCACGCTGTCCGGCTGTTGATAAATGCCCGTTGTGTCGTTCCCAACGACCCACCACTCATGCCCGGCAAAGGCAACGGTGCTTGCATTGACTGTAAACTGCGGCGCCGCCGTCTGCACCTGTGCCGCCGATACCACCTGGGGCACCGCAAGCAGCAGTGCGAGTGTACTTGCAAGTACTGCAGCCTTGCGCTTCTTTCTTGTTCTCATTTTCTCTGATTCCCCTTTCATTTGAATGGTAATTTCTATATGCCATTATTTTACCATATTTTTCCTCTAAAAAATAGCCAAAATATTGCCATTTTTGGCTAAAGAACTGCCATTTTTTACAGATACTTTCTTTATTGGAAAATATTGTTTCATAATACTCAAATAGGGGAGGCATCTTTTCCATGAAAAAAACCTCTGCAAAATTTACAACTTTTGCAGAGGTTTTTCGGCTGAAGGCGGATCAGAACGGTACCTTTTTGCCGTATCTTTTTTCAAGAGCTTCCTTCAAGACCGGATACAATCGCTCCGACATGAGACGGTATCCGATATCGTTTGGATGCAGCGTATCTATAGTACACGCAAAGCGCCCCACCGTCCCAAAGACGTCGCTGTTGTCGACGAAATATACGTTCTGGTCGCCGGCGGCAATTGCATTTTCATAGGTCTGGCGGATAATATCGCGGCGCTCTAGCAATTCATACTCGTGCCAGTAATCGTTGGCCTTCGTGAGCATTACGATTGGCAAGTCCGGCTGGGCCGCGCGGATGATTTTGAAAAAGTTCTCATGGGTCTTTCTGAGATGATCCGCTGTCTCCGCGTTGTGGTCGTAGTCCATGACAAAGGCCGAGAGCTTCTGCTTTGCGATGAGCTCCGCCATAGCCGGCTCTCCGAGGGCAGATCCGGAAAACCCAAAATTAACGAAGTTTGCGTCAACCCATCGCGCCGTGTAGGCGACAAAATTGCAGGAGGGGTGAGTCGCAGTGCAGCCCTCCGTGACCGAAGATCCGTAATACAGAATGGGATCTTCAAAGGTGTAGGGCGTGGGCGGGAGGATCTCCGCATCGTCGTCGATGGCGATCTCAATATCCTCCACCTCTTCATTTCTCGGCATATAAATCGCAATATCCTCCATGGTGCCCGGAAGCGGGATCTCCCGTTCCCCCACCGTCTTTCCAAATTCCGGCGGGACTATATACCCGACATAGTCCGCCTCCAGCCCTCTGCCCCGAAGGACGTCGCAGGCAGCGGAGCCGACGATGGGAAAATTCACATCCGGCGTACAGGCTTTCAGCGTCGTGCGGATCCACAGTTTTTTCGTGTTGGTGCGGAAACGGACGCGCCCCCCT
>CAUFVC010000289.1:0-3641 GCA_959029275.1 uncultured Eubacteriales bacterium
AAATTGTCAAGCGTTTTCTGAAAGTCGAATATCCGCGAGCCGTACTTACCGAAATGGACGATGAATGATGAATCCCGCATGATTATAAATACGTTGAAAGCAGTGTCAATAAAATTGGAAACGAAGCCTGCTTGTCCGTTGGGCGTCCTGAGACGATCGAAGGCTATTTTCCAGGCGCAGTCATAACAGTCAACAGCGTTTTCATGTCCGTCCCAAATCGGTTTCGGAAGCCGGTCTCTGCTGTTTTCATATAATGGAAGAGGGTTGTTTTCAGCCGGCATGCGAAGAAATTCGTTTTCCTCGACATAAGGACTGTTGACATATGTAAGTCCGCGGTTCACTTTAAATAGTTCCATAAAAATCTCCATCCTGCCGCTATGCGTCAGCACAAATAGGATGAAATCTGAGAGATAGCGACGATTTTGTAATAAATTTGTTGTATACAGACAAGGGTATTATAACCCAAGGTTCATTTTATTTCAATGTTTTCTTAGAAATCTATTCCTTAACAATTAAATGAATTGGATATTTTTAAGTATTGATATTGTTTATTTATTTGAGTTGGACGGATCAAGGGCTGTTATTCGTTCCGTCGGTTCTACTTCGAGGAAAGGAAAAGATAAAAATAGAATGGGGATTATTATCAATCGCCCATAATATTACAATATTTTTATGGTGAATCATCAGACTTTTTCTAAAGGGGGAGGATGCCTCTCTATATGAACTTGAATGATTCATAGTTTTGGGTCACCCTCTGTTCAGTGTACCTTGAACCCTACCCAAAGTGGCTCTGTGGTTTTCTCTTACCCCCGCGCTTTCAAATGTAACCCGATCATCAGGACAAAGCCGAGCCCGAGGACAACATAAGTCCAGATCATATCCCCGCCCGTCGCCGTATAGGCGATGAAACTGAAAACGAACGCCCATACGAGCGACAGCAGAATCCCAATGATCCAAAACCCCACCTTCGTGTTTTGGAGCCAAAATAAAAATATGAAGAGCGCGATTCCAATGAGCAGACAGAATGCCGGATGTATGCTCCAGAGCTGATAACACACGATGGCCGCAGCGATGGAGAGCGCGATGCTGTCAAATAGGATAATTTGTCCGACGAACAGCCCGATGATGGTAAGAAGGATGCAAACCGCGATCCCAACGGCGGTTAGAAGCCCATATGCAAATAAACCTGCCATTTCACACCTCCTATGTATCTGTCATTATATGGAATAAAAGGAGATTTGTCAACAAAAATAGTCAATGGCCGGACTCTAACCTGCGAAATATCCCGCGGACGGCAAAAGCGGCGGCGGCCAGCGCAACCCCATATACAATCACTCGAACGCGGGCGGGGGCCAGAGTCCATTCAGTTGCCTGGGCCTAAGCGGAGTATCCCTCATAGATCAACCGGCCAGCATAGACACCGGCGGTGGCGGCCAGATTGACTAAAATATTATAGCTCGCCATAAAGACGGTTTTCTGCTGCTCCGGCATGTGTAGAAAGGGAATGATCTGAAAACAGATATTCACCCCGATGCACATGCACAGGTAGTAAATTTGCGCCACGGGAAATAGCCACATTCTGGACTCCGTAACGCCAAATAGGAGAAACCCATAGGGGGCGAGAAGAAGGATGCTGATAAAAAGCCCCGTTTTCATGGAATATTGGTTGATAAGCCGCTTCCAAAGAGGGGTCAGAAAGATGACGGAAACGATGCTAAATAAATTGACGGCGCTGATGACGGTGTAGCTTACATGCAGATCCTTCAACATATAGGTCATGTGATATTGGCTTGGAATATTGGCGGCAAAGCTCCACACCGCGGCTATCAGGATGACGCGAAGATAGGCCGGGGATGAGGAGATACCGCGCAGCAATGTGGCAGGCGTGATGCGGCACTCCGATTTTGGATTGGGGGTCTCCGGCACTCGGCTCAACACCCAGAGATCCAGTATCGCAAAGAGAAGCAGTCCGAAGCGCAGATAGGAGAGGGCTCGAAAATCTCCCCACAGCGCTTTCATCGAGTCAACGCCAATGCTGATGAGGAAGATAATTCCGTTCACGACGACGCAGGAGGCGATGTTGTAGAAGGAAAAATAATTCAGCTGGCACTTAGGGGGGATGCGGCCGATGTGCCAGATTTGCAATCCCGGGCCGATGGAATTGGTGAGAAGACTCGAAAGCGCGACGAAAACCGTGATCACCGTGAGGCGGGCCGTGGAAGGGAGGGGAAGAAAGCCAACCAGCGGGATAAAGAAGAGAAGCAGACTGTGCGATGTGGCGCGGAGCGCCAGTATGATTGGTTTGCGGCGGCTTACCCTCTCCATCCAGAAGGGGGAGAGAAACTGGACGAGGGAGGAAAGCGACATGAGCAGCAAGATGGTGTTTATGTAGGAGGGGGAGGCGCCTAAGCTCAGACAATAGCCAGTCAGATAGGCAGCCGTGGTCAGGTTAACAATTAAAGTATTAAAAAGATTGGAGAGGAGAATACAGCCCCGAGCGCGGCCGTCGGGAGTCCAGTACTCTACACAGCCGTCCGCGAGTCGATTTTGAAAGTGAAGGAATAGACTTTTGGGGATGGAAAGACGTCTAGGCATAGTGCATATACTCCTTGTAAAAAGAGAATGAATATGATATCATATAATATCATCTAAGCAAGATATATACAAGTTGTGATCCTAAATATAACAAAAGAAGAGCGCGCGGAAGGGAGTATATTGAGATGAGGCATGATATACCGGCATTAAAGAAGAGGATAGAGGCTCGAGTCACGCTGGATAACAGAGTTCGCAGTTTTATAACACCACAGCGGATCGTCTATCAGGCCGGCGGTATCCGGAATGGACAGGTATTATTAGAAAATAGGGCGGCACAGCAGAGTCTGGGGAGCGAAACGCATTGTGAGTTCCCAGCAAAAGCTTCCATTTTGCTGGACTATGGCTTTGAATTCCATGGAGGGATCGGCATCAGCATATCGGGGACTTCAGAGCCAACCCAGAGGACAGTCCGGCTGCGAATTCGCTTCGGTGAGTCCGCCCAGGAAGCCATGAGTGATGTGGACGCATCGTCTGCGACGAACGATCATGCGGTCCGCGATCAGGTGGTGGAGGTCAGCAGCTTCTATGGATATGCCGAGATCGGCCTTTCGGGATTTCGCTTCGTTCGAATTGATTCCCTGGAAGAGAATGTGGCCCTCCATATAAAGAGCATCCAGGGGATTTTTCTGTATGAAGATCTGGAATACAGGGGGAGCTTTTGCTGTGATGACCCTTTGTTGAATCGGATTTGGGAGGTGGGCGCCTATACTGTCCACCTGAATATACAGAATTATATATGGGACGGTATCAAACGGGACCGTCTAGTGTGGATCGGGGATATCCATCCGGAGGCATCCACGGTTTTATCCGTTTTCGGACAGAATCCTTGTATTCCCAATAGCTTAGATTTTATTCGGGACACTACGCCGGCAGATCAATGGATGAATGGGATTCCGGCCTATTCCATGTGGTGGCTGTTGATTCATAAGCAATGGTATCTACATACGGGAGATCTGGCGTATCTGCAAGACCAGAGGACGTATATGAAACAGATGGCGGAGCATATCGGATCCTTTGTCCGGGATGACGGGGAAGACACGATCCCC
>CAUFVC010000290.1:0-3601 GCA_959029275.1 uncultured Eubacteriales bacterium
AGGGCAACAAGATGGAGATCTCCACCTGCTGGCCGTCCAGAATCCGATCCACCGCCTCCAACACCGCGCGCCGGTCTTCATCGGAAAAGGCCGATATCTTCAAGATCTCCTCTGAGGTGTAGGGGACAGGCACCGCCATTTCCGGGACGCCAGCCTTATCCTGCTTATTGAGAAGCGTCACCACAGGCTTATCCCCCGCTCCCAAGTCCTCCATGGCTTTCGCGGTTACCTCCATGTTGAGCTGCGCTTTCTCGTCGGAAGCGTCCACCACATGCAACAGGATATCGGCATACACCACCTCCTCCAATGTGGCGCGAAAGGCTTTGACTAATTGGTGCGGGAGCTTATGGATGAAGCCTACCGTGTCGGTCAACAGCGCTTCCCGGCCGCTGGGCAGACATATCTTCCGCGTTGTCGTATCCAGCGTCGCAAACAGCTTATCCTCCTCCAGCACGCCGGCGTTGGTAAACCGGTTGAATAATGTGGATTTTCCCGCATTGGTGTACCCCACCAGCGCCAAAACCGGAATCTCGTTCTCTGTGCGCTGGGAGCGCAACAGCCCCCGCTGTTGCTCCATGTCTTTCAACTGCCGGTTCAGCATATCGATCCGGCGCCGGATATGCCGGCGGTCTAGCTCTAGCTTCGTCTCCCCCGCGCCTCGAGTGTGAGTGCCCACCGCTGCCCCTTGTCTGGACAGCTCTGTCCCAAGGCCTGTCAGCCGCGTCAATCTGTAGTTTAGCTGCGCCAGCTCAACCTGCATCATGCCTTCTTTCGTCACCGCCCGCTGAGAAAAGATATCCAGGATCAACAGCGTCCGATCTACGACCTTGACTCCCAGCAGATCTGTCAGAGCTTTCAGTTGAACCGGGCTCAGCTCATCGTCGGTAATGACCCCGTCGGCACCCGTCTCGGCAATTCTTTCCTTAACCTCCGCGATCTTGCCCGTACCTAGATACGTCTTGGGGTGCGGCGAATCCAGCTTCTGTATTACACGGCCCACGCTGACAGCTCCCGCCGTCTCCAGCAATTCTTCCAGCTCGTTTAAAGATTTCTCTGCCTCAATTGGCGCAGCGTCTCCCTCGACAGCCAACAATACAAACCGTTGAACTTTTTCCTGTGTCTCGACTGTCCGTTTATCCGTTTCCATATGGCCTCCTCACTGTATATACTCTTGAAACTCTCTCCACACGTCGGCTCGTTCCAAACCGATCTTCCAAGCGGCTACGCCGGCTAATCCATTCTCTTTCGCCATGTCAAGCCGTATTTTGGTGGAGCGCTCTTCCTCCAACCAGATTTGACATAGATTGCTTCCCATTTTGTATTGAACGTAATACTGGCCCATCTCGTCCAGCCAGACCATCTCGCCCCCGTTTTCCTCCGCCAGCTCCAAGGCCCTCTCCATGCCCATGGATTCTGTCTCGAGGGTGGTGGTTCCATCTTGGTTTTTCACCGTCGTCCAGAGCCTTGTAAAAAATGGCACTCCTAGCACGGTCTTCTCCGCAGGCACCTGGGCCAGCGTATCGGCGATGCCATCGGCGACGAAGGATTTTGAGGCCACGCTGCCCGCTTCCTCAGAGCCTGCATAGTGTTCATCATACCCCATGATGACCACATAATCCGCCACTCTTCCCAAAATATCCCGCCGGTAGTGCTCTGTCCACGATTTCGGCACATAGCAGTCCACCGATAGGGTGTACCCCGCAGGCCGCAGTACCGCTGACAGCTCGCGCATAAATTGGATGAAAAAAGGTCCCGTCTGGGTGGAGATGCCCTTAAAGTCCACATTGATCCCGTCAAAGCCATACTCTTGACAAAGCGCCAGCAGCGCTCGAGCCAGGGCCTGCCTTTTGCCGGTAGCCTGCAACACCGCCATCGTGTTCTCGTCCTCAAAATCATTGTCAAATAAAGGCCATACCTGATATCCCTCCCCATGCGCCCAATCGATATACTCTCTATTGGCCAGGCATTGAATCTCCCCGTTGTCCTGAAATTTCAGCCATGTGGGGGAGATGACGTTGGCGATCCCGGCGGCATTGGAAAAGAGCTCCTTTGTGGAATCATCGAATCCCCCGGTATAGTTTTGATGCCAGACCATCACGACCTTGCCCTGTACCTGCCTCTCTTCCGGAATTTCAACTTCTGGCTGGGCGGGGATCTCATTTGAATACTCCTGCCATTCCTGGACGGCATCTTCTTGAATGTATCCCACAAGCCCGTCCTGGGTCAGGACCTGTGCATATCCGCCGGCTTCCCCGATCCGGTACAGCATCTCCCCAAGCGCAATCCGGCGGTAATACTGAAATCCCTCTCTGTGTCCCATGATGGAGTCTATGAAGTCGCCGCTTTGGGGATACGCTTTCAGGTAAGCGCCTTCGACGGCGCAGACGCCCTTTTGTCCCTGTGGCGCCTGAACACTGATTATATTATACTCCTGATTGGCGATCCAGTCTAGCCCAAACATGTCTTTCGCCTGATCCATTCGCATGTAGATCCGCTGGCCCTGGCTGATAAACCATACCTCGCCCTCCGTCTCCACACCATTTTTTGTGAATGCCGTCTCCCCACAGGTAAAATTTAGGATTGTGTCGGCGTTGGTATAGATGACCTCTTGGCCGCCATCCTGGTAAAAAAAGGCCTCGTCGGCAAAATTTTCATTGATGAAGGCTAGGTCAATATAGTACTGTCCATCCCGCTGTAAAATCCTATCCTCCGCCTCCATCTCCCCGCCGTATTGCAGTAGAGAGAAGCCCTCCGATACGGCTGGATATACCTCCCAGGGCGTTATCTTTTTCATGGCGGTCAATGACTGATACCCCCATACGCCCCCTAGTATGATGGCGAGTATTATAAAAAAAATAAGTAGAATCAAGATCGATTGTGTCTTTTTCTTCATGCGGCGTCCTCTCTTTTTACTGTATGGCCTCGCTTGTTTAAATTATCCTATGGCTTTGGGCCGCAGGACGACCTTGCCTGCAAGTGGCCTCACGCACTGCTCATGGCTTTCATGGATATTATACCATAGTTTTTTTGTGGGAAATCTTACATTTCTCTGACTTTCCCTTTGCTATCTTGGGATGCTTACATTCCTTTGACTTTCCCTTCGGAGTGCGGTATACTTAGAGTACGGCGATAGATTTTGTTGATTTGGAAAGGGCGATCTCTGTGTTTGATATTAAGGAAGAGCTTAAAAAGCTGCCGGAGCAGCCGGGCGTTTATATTATGAAGGAGGGCGACACGATTCTGTATGTGGGTAAAGCGGTCAATCTGAAGAATCGTGTCCGCCAGTATTTCCAGAGTACGAAAAATAAGACAGCCAAGATTCAGCGCATGATCAGCCGCATCGAATATTTTGAATACATCGTGACGGATACGGAGATGGAAGCGCTGATCCTGGAAAACAATCTGATCAAGGAGCACCGTCCGCCGTACAATACCCTTTTAAAAGATGACAAGCAGTATCCCTATATCAAGGCCACAGTCCATGAGGCATTTCCCCGTATCTTTATCACCCGAAAGGTGGACAAGGAGAAAGCCCGCTATTTGGCCCCATACACCAGAATGTTTGCCGTGAGCCGGTACATGGGGCTTATTAGGCGAATCT
>CAUFVC010000291.1:0-3582 GCA_959029275.1 uncultured Eubacteriales bacterium
AGTATGGCCCAGTCTCTTCGCATTCAACTGTTGACGGCTCGATCCCCTGGGCATGGCACCAGCGCCGGAGGGATTCCTCCGCGGAGGACGCGGAAGAGGGAATCGGGGCAAGACGGTCAAGCTTCTTGACGAGACGGTCGATTTTCTTGGAATCCAGCGTGTCATCGGAGACAAAGAATGTCTCGGAGAGGAGCCGGAGAAAAAGCCGCTGCGCCTTCTTATCCGCCATAGTATATACCTCCTTTTGCCTGCAACACGAGCATGAGGGCTAGGACACAGACTTTCAGCAGATCCGGATTTTCCCGCAGGCGCTTATAGATCCTGGAAAATCGCATCTTGCACGCGCCAAGGCTTAAGCCGTATCGCCCCGCAATTTCTTCAAGGGAGAGCCCCACTTCAAACCGGTCTTTCAACATAGCCAACTCCTGTTCCGTCACATATCCCGCAAGCTGTGCGAACTGGAAGAATTCCTCCATGACAGTCGTCTCCACAGGCGAATTTCCACCGCTGGAAGCAGCGGATGCCACCAGCTCTAGATCCAGATCCGTCATCTCCTGGTGATACTTTCGTCGCAGATAATTCAGCGTTTTGTTTCTCGCCGTCAGATAAAACCACCCTGTCACGTTGGGATGCGCCATCAAAGTATCGATCCGGCTAAAAGCCTCTGTAAACGTCTCTTGAACCAGATCCTCCGCCGCGCCGTCATCCTTTGCGATGCGCGCGACGAAGCGGTACAGCCCATCGTAGAGCTGCAAATACAGCTGTTCAAAAAACGCCTGCTCTTCCTGTCGCATAACAAATCCCCCTATTTTTCGGAGAGAAGGGACCTTCTATCCAATCATGTCTTGACCTGTGCCGGATGTAACAAAAAAATGAAACATTGTACACAACTATTTTCCGTGTCGAAAATCCCGCCAGCCGGTCTCAAACCAATTTTCATCCTTCGGGATCGGAACGGCGGCTCTCCAGGTACACTGGCACTGCCCATTCTCAGCCTGATACCGGAGTTCCTGAACCTGGCCCTGTAGGGTCGCATCCGATAACCCGAAGCGGAATAGATCGGGCAGATTGTCCGCCGGCAATCCCCCCTGGGCGTCATACACCAGACAGGCTCCGCGGCTCTTGCCGCCCTGCTTTAAATAATCTTCCATCGCGGACAGTACGGCAATCTGACAGATCAACAGATCGTAGACCTTGTAGCACAGCCCCATTTCGCGCATGCTCATGGGGATCAGCATATCCGTCACATTCTGAAGCTCATCCCGCGCTTCCTGCAACGCCTGCTGGATCCTATCCTGACGCCGCAGCAGACCGCCGGCGAAGTCCATCCTCTCTCCGATCCTTCGGATCTGACTGCGAATATTCCCCTTCTCATGGGTCCAACGCCTTTTCTGAAGTTTTTCCACAAAGGTCTCCGCCATCCGGATACGCCCTGAGACGGCGTCACTCACCTGCTGAACAAACAGATCCGCGCGCATGGGTGGCGCCGTATAATTCGCCGTGATATAGGCTGCGGCGCGGTACCCCCCCACCTGCCCGGCATTTAGGGAAGCTCCGCCAGGGACGTAGATTCCATGTGTCCCAGCCGCCTCCCCGATGGGGAACAGATGGCGCAGATTGCTTTCCCACCAAGTGTCAACGGCCAGACCCCCATTGTGATGCGCCACGGCCAAGGTGATTTCAATGGGATCCTGGCGCAGATTGATCTCCTGATCCAACAACAGTTCCACGGCGGGCTGATTTAACTTGGACAGTCTCTGGTATGGCAGTTCCAGCAGCGCGTCGGAGCGCTGGAGAAAAAGGTATGCCTCCTTGTCCAGCAGTGAGAAATCCAGCTGAACCCCCGCCCCGGAAGGATTGCGGGTATAATCCAGAAATACCCTGCGGCCTTTGACCACAATCTCATTGTACAGGAGCAGATCCAGGATGGAGGTGCCGCCTTTCCGCGTCTTCTTGGCATCGAAAGGCCATTGGGTCCCCTTTGTGAAGATGGTGTTGACCAACAGGCGAGGGTCCTCGAGATAATCGTTCAGAAATTCCCGCTCCTCGTATCCATCCTCGTTAGTCGATATGTACCGGGGAATGGCCTGGTGATAGGCCCCTGTAATCATATGGGGGAAATCCGCCGCACAGATTCCGTATTGAAACTCTGTCAGACCGGCCCCCATAGCGCCGGCTTCCAGTGCAATCCCGAGGGAGCTTAACTGAGAGGCAGGATACGCGGCGCTGCGGTATAGACCTCCCGGGCCTCCCGTGGCATAGATGATATTGGTACAGCTAAATAAGACGAACCGCTGGTGATACTCTCGAACCTGATTGAGATTGAGTGCCAAAAGCCCGATGACAGCCTTGCCATCGGGGTCCGTCAGCAATTGAATCACCTGGTGGCCATCCAGAATGGGAATCTTGCGATTCCACACTTCCTCTTCCAATCGCTCCGTGATCAGCCTGGAAGTAACCGGGCCGGCGGAGGTTCCCCGTTTGGCCGAATCATAATCGCTCCGGTATCCGATATACTCCCCATATTGATTTCTCGGGAAGGGAACTCCACTCTCCGTCAGATTATAAAAGGCCTGTCCGGACATGGCCGCCTCCACCAGCGCCACATCTCCGTCCATGGAGCCGCCTGCGCTAAGATTCTTGGCCATTTTCCCCGGGCTGTCCATCTCCCATCCACAGATGGAGATCCTGTAGTACGCCTGTTTATCAGCGCTGACGTTCCGCGAAGTCCCGGCGTCCGCTCTCTCGGTCAGGATTGCGATATCCTTCTGTCCCATGTCCCACAGCTGTTTGGCCGCGTTGTATCCCGCAGCGCCCGTCCCCACAATCACAGTGTTAACGGAATACACCTTCGTCGGGATCCCCTGCAAAATAATCGTATCACTTGTCATTGTCCTCACCTCTCAACTCCATCATAATCCCCGTTTTTGTATCGCCCCAATAAAATGCGCGTTGGATCGGGTATCCTTGAGCGCCACTCGAAAATGTCTTGCCGATAGATTCTCAAATCCCTCCGCCCTTCGGATCAGAATTCCCTCCTGCAAAAGCTCTGTGTAGATGCGCTCTGCCGCAGCGGTGTCTTCCGCCCGAAGCAAAAAGAAGCAGGCGTGCCCGGGATACACATGGACGCTGTCCCACCGGCGGAGACCGGACAAAAAAGAAGGGCGTTCCGTCTCAAACCATCGTCTCGTTTTCTCTATATAGGGCAGATCTTGAAAAATGCAGCGCGACGCTGTGACGGCTGCCGCGTTGATATGCCATGGCTCCATCTTCGCCTCCACCGCTTGAGCCCAAGCCCCATTGGATGTAACGCCATATCCCAGCCGCAATCCTGGCATTCCGAAAAACTTTGTCGCCGCGCGGACAATCATAAGATTGGGATGGGACGGCACCGCTCCCACCATGGATTGCGCCAGACTCTGGCATGAGAATTCAATAAAGCATTCGTCCTCCATGAGATAGGCGCCTATCCTCTGAAGCTCGTCCAGAAAAGGGCGGAGATCCGAACCTGGAAGCAGCTGCCCCGTTGGATTGTTGGGATTGCAGAGAAACACCATATCCAAGCCGGGCGTTAAATCGTCC
>CAUFVC010000292.1:0-3567 GCA_959029275.1 uncultured Eubacteriales bacterium
TGCGCTTCAAACGGTCCAGGATTCCTTGGAAACGGCGGAACAGAGCGTAGAAGATGCCGAGAGCGAATTGGAGAATACGCAGGATAGTTTGGAGGACTATGAGATCACCGCGCCGATTTCCGGCCAAGTGATTGTCAAAAATACAAAAGCCGGCGATACGCTCAACAGCGGAGGAGACAGCAACACGGCGATGGCGATCATATACGATATGTCGGCGCTCACCTTTGACATGTATGTGGATGAGCTTGACGTCCTCGATGTGGAGGTCGGGCAGAAGGTGGAAGTCACAGTGGATGCGTTTGAAGGGGAGACCTTCACCGGGCAGGTGACGAACGTCAGCCTGGAGAGCACTTCGAGCAACGGCGTCACCCAATACCCCGTGACGGTCCAGATGGACGAAGTGGGGGATCTGCTCCCCGGTATGAACGTCAACGGCGAGATCATCATCGACGAGGCGGAGAACGCGCTGGCGATCCCGGCGCAGGCGCTGCAGCGCGGCAATGTCGTCTATGTGCAGGACGACAGCGTTACAGAGGCGCAGGGCAATGTCCCGGCTGGGTTCCGCTCCGTAGAGGTAGAGACCGGCTTGATCAGCGAGGATTATGTAGAGATTAAGAGCGGCCTCTCCGAAGGGGACGTCGTCTACATTGACCCGACCACATCGACCGACAGCACCACCATGATGGGCATGGGCGGCATGCCCGGCGGTGGAATGCCTAGCGGTGGCGGTGGAATGCCTGGCGGCGGTGGCGGCATGTCTGGCGGTGGCGGCGGTGGCCGCGGCGGACCGGGAGGTGGATTCTAAGATGGCACAAACACATACCGGTACGCAGCCGCTCATTTCCCTCCAGAATATCTATAAGATCTATCAGATGGGCGATATGGAGGTGCGCGCAAACGACGGGATTTCCCTCGACATTTACCGGGGCGAGTTTGTCTCCATCGTGGGAAAGTCCGGAAGCGGCAAATCCACCATTATGAATATCATCGGCGCGCTCGATGTGCCCACCGAGGGAAAATATATCCTCAATGGCCAGGACGTGAGCGAAATGGAGGACGATAGCCTTGCGGAGATCCGCAATAAGACCATTGGGTTTGTCTTCCAGCAGTACAACCTGCTCCCCAAGCAGAACCTCCTGGAAAATGTGGAGCTGCCCCTGATCTATGCGGGAGTGGGAAAAAAGGAGCGCACAGAGCGCTCGCTGGAATCGCTGGAACGGGTGGGGCTGCGCGACAAGTGGCGGTATATGCCGCAGCAGCTTTCCGGCGGCCAGCAGCAGCGTGTGTCCATCGCGCGGGCGTTGGTGGGAAACCCTTCCCTGATTCTGGCGGACGAACCCACCGGCGCATTGGATTCCAAAACGGGCCGGGAGGTCCTGGACTTCCTCAAGCAGCTGCATGAGGAGGGGAACACCGTAGTTATTATCACCCACGACAATTCCATTGCAGTGGAGGCCGAGCGCGTGGTCAAGATCAGCGATGGAAAAATTATATTTGACGGAGACGTGAAGGCCTATGAGTCAATCCTTTAGGCTTGCGCTCAAGAGCATCGCAAGCAGCAAAATGCGCTCCTTCCTGACCATGCTGGGCATCATCATCGGTGTGGCGTCCGTCATCCTCCTGGTCAGCTTGATGCAGGGAATGACGAACTATATCTCGGACAGCTTTTCCGACCTCGGCACGGACCAGGTCAGCGTATCGGTCACCAATACGGATACCCGAAACGTGGACGTCGACGGCATGTATCAGTTCTTGGAGGAGCAGCAGGACCTGTTTGCCGCCATGAGCCCCACCGTCACCGTCCGGGGAACACTGAAGCATGGAACGGAGAGCTCCACTAGCGCGTCGATCTCCGGCGTGGGCGAAGATTATCTGAGCATCAATGCGCTGGAGCTTTCCAGTGGCCGGTTCGTCCAGTATTCCGACATCGCTTCCCGGCAGAAAGTCTGCGTGATCGGTTCCTATGTGGCGCAGGAGCTCTTCGCTGGGGAAAACGCGTTGAACCAAACGATTAAAATCAACGGCGGCGCCTATACCGTGGTCGGCGTTTTACAGGAAAAGGCCGATTCCGAGGAGCGATCCGCCGACGACTGTGTATATCTTCCGTATTCAGTCGCGACAAAGCTCTCTTTCAGCGCCGATATATCCAGCTATGTCTTCACTGTGCGCAATGTAGACGAAATGGAGCAGGCAAAGGCGGTGCTCAAAGACTACCTGTACGAGGTGTTTAAAAACGAGGATCTGTACACTGTGACGAGTCTTTCCGAAATGCTGGAGATGGTGACGTCCATGACCGATATGATGACCATGCTGCTGGTGGGGATCGCGGCAATTTCCCTGTTGGTGGCCGGCATCGGCATCATGAACATCATGCTGGTGTCCGTGACAGAGCGCACCCGGGAGATCGGCATCCGCAAGTCGCTCGGTGCAAAACGCCGCACCATTTTGCAGCAGTTTGTCATCGAAGCGGGCGTCACCAGCTCGCTCGGTGGAATCGCCGGTATTGCACTTGGCTGTGTGCTCACCACGGTGGCAAGCGGAATCATCGGGTTCGACGCGTCCCCCTCCATGGGTGCAATTCTGGTTTCCTTCGGCGTTTCGGCGGGCATCGGCGTCATTTTTGGCTACATGCCAGCGCGCCGCGCGGCAAACCTGAACCCGATTGACGCATTGCGCAGCGAATAGAGTATGAAAGTTTTTTAATAAGGTTTGGACATGTACAGCGTAGGAACGCAGTTTGATCCCGAACTTTGACAAGATATACCTCTCAAAGTAGAAACACCCCTGCAATTGCAGGGGCGTTTTTACTTTTATCGAATTTGTCAATGGAGAAGGGAAAAGTTTGTATATAAATTTCCCATATATCTGTTGAACTATAGGTTATATAGGAATATACTAAATATAAGAATTGTTCTTAATTTAAAAAGATCGGGGGAATGGAAAATGGATGAAAAAAAGTTGACAAATGAGGTTGGCGCGCCAGTGGCGGAGAACGAACATTCACTGACTGCAGGACCGCGTGGGCCGGTGATGTTACAAGACGTGTGGCTGCTGGAAAAATTGGCGCATTTTGACCGTGAGGTGATCCCGGAGAGGCGGATGCACGCAAAAGGCTGGGGTGCTTACGGCACATTTACAGTGACGCACGATATCACCCAGTGGACCAAGGCGAAAGTGTTTGAACCGGGCAAACAGACAGAGGTTTTCGTTCGCTTTTCCACGGTCGCGGGAGAGCGCGGCGCAGCGGACGCGGAGCGCGACATCCGGGGCGTGGCCTGTAAATTCTATACGGATGAGGGAAACTGGGACCTGGTGGGCAACAACACCCCGACCTTTTTCCTCCGGGATGTACATGATTTTCCGGACCTGAACCGTGCGGTTAAGCGTGACCCGCGCACCGGAATGCGCTCTGCTCAGAACAATTGGGACTTCTGGACACTCCTTCCGGAGACATTCCACCAGACCACCATTGTGATGTCCGACCGCGGCATTCCGGCTACCTTCCGGCATATGCATTTCTACGGTGAGCATACATTCAGCTTTTACAATGCCAAAAACGAGCGTTTC
>CAUFVC010000293.1:0-3564 GCA_959029275.1 uncultured Eubacteriales bacterium
GCAGGGGATCGCTTTAAAAAAGCGGGACGGCTCACCAATATTGTATCCAGAGGCGGCTCGCTGATCTACGCCTGGATGGAGATGACGGGGCAGGAGAATCCCTTTTATGAATACTACGACGAGGTTTTGGAAATCTGCGCCCAGCACGACGTGACCATCAGCCTTGGCGATGCGTGCCGGCCTGGCTGTATCGAGGATAGCACGGATATCAGCCAGATTGAGGAGCTTGTGACCTTGGCGGAACTGACTCAGCGGGCGTGGGATCGGGATGTTCAGGTGATCATCGAAGGCCCCGGTCATATGCCGCTCAATGAGATTGCCGCGAATATGCAGCTTCAGCAGAAGATCTGTAAAGGCGCTCCCTTTTATGTGCTGGGCCCCATCGTCACGGATGTTGCGCCTGGATATGATCACATCACATCCGCCATCGGAGGTGCGATTGCAGCGTCGGCCGGAGCCTCTTTCCTGTGCTATGTGACGCCGGCAGAGCACCTGCGGCTTCCCACCCTGGACGACATGAAGGAGGGAATCGTCGCGTCCAAAATCGCAGCTCACGCGGCGGATATCGCAAAGGGAATCAAGGGCGCGGCAGACTGGGACCGGCAGATGAGCACCGCAAGAAAAAATTTGGATTGGGATGCGATGTTCCGGCTCGCGATGGATCCGGAAAAGGCGCGCAAGTATCGGGAGGAATCAAAGCCAGAGCATGAAGATTCCTGTACTATGTGCGGGAAAATGTGCGCGGTCCGGAATATGAACGCCATTCTCAGTGGGACCGCCGTGGACGTCGTGTGATGAAGACGGTTCTGACGATTGCCGGCTCCGACAGCTGCGGCGGAGCTGGCATACAGGCAGATCTGAAAACCTATATGGCTCTTGGCGTCTACGGGATGAGCGCTGTGACGGCGATCACCGCCCGGAACACCTTGGGGGTGACAAGGATCCAGCCAGTATCGCCGTCTATGATTCAGGCCCAGCTCCGAGCTGTGTTTGAGGATATCCCACCGGACGCAGTTAAAATTGGGATGCTGGGCAACGAGGAGGCGGTGCTGGCGACCTCCCGGATACTGGAGGAATTCCGGCCGGCGAATGTCGTCTACGATCCGGTTATGGTCTCCACCAGCGGAACTCCGCTGCTGGAAGAGTCTGCCCTTGCCTGTGTGAAGGATACGCTGCTGCCCTTGATCCATGTGATAACGCCGAACCTTGCGGAAGCGAGCCGGCTGAGCGGCCTGCCCATCCGGGATAGGTGGGATATGGCGCGGGCGGCGGAGGCCATTGGCAGAGACTATCCCGGTGCGATTCTCGTTAAAGGCGGGCATTTAGACGGTTCCTGTGACGATCTATTGTACAGTCAGGGGCAGGTATCCTGGTATCCCGGCGAGGTTCAGGACAACCCCAACACCCACGGGACAGGCTGTACTTTATCGTCGGCAATAGCAGCGGAATTGGCCAAAGGATCGCCGCTCCAGGAAGCGGTGCGGCGCGCTAAAATCTATATAACCGGAGCTATAGCCGCGGGGCTCAACATTGGACATGGACGAGGTCCGCTGAACCACGGGTATCGCTGGATATCAGAGGAGGCCGTTGCAAATAGATGAGGTTTCTATTTGCGACGGCCTTGTTTTATGTGAATCCACCGGCGAGCCAATGGAACTTGTATAAGCCGTGGCGGCTGGCTAACTGCCCGTCGAGGAAAATTTAGCGGCAGAGGGGGGAAGGAACGAGAGAGGGGCAATAAACCAGAGGGCGATAGAAATATTGGTATATGAGTAAGCCGTGGAGGCCGGCTATCCTCCCGTCGAGCAAGATTTAGCGGCAGAAGGGAAGTTTTTTTATACTATGCCACGAACGAGAGAGGGGTAATAAACCAGAGGGCGATAGAAATATTGGTATATGAGTGAGCCATGGAGGCCGGCTATCCTCCCGTCGAGCAAGATTTAGCGGCAGAAGGGAAGGTTTTTTATACTATGCCACGAACGAGAGAGGGGTAATAAACCAGAGGGCGATAGAAATATTGGTATATGAGTAAGCCGTGGCGGCCGGCTAACTGCCCGTCGAGGAAAATTTAGCGGCAGAGGGGAAGGTTTTCATGAACGAGAGAGGAGTGAGGGCGGAAGAAATTTATATATGGATAAGCCTACCATCGAGCAAGATTTAGCGGCGGAAGCGAGAGTTTTATGAACGTGAAACCAGAGAGCGGCAAATGACAAAATAAAGAGGTGTAGCAGCCTTGTTGTCTGCTACACCTCGTCTGCGGCTCAGTCATCCCCGCGGAGCAAGTTTTCTGCATAATCCTGCAAGCTCTCCAAAGTCTTGACATTGCCGCTTCGCTGGCTAATCTGATCCCTCACATAGTCAGGCAGCCCCATGAAATACTGGTAGGCCTCTTCATCTTGGGCTAACATGCTGCGAAGATCTGAATATTGGTTTTGCATTGGAAATCACCTCCGCTATAGGATGTGCAGAATGGGGACGCGTTATGCGCAGTTAGACGAGGTCCCAGAGATATCGGAGATATGCGTTGGAGAAAAGGATCTCCTTCTCAATTGTCAATAGAGAAAGCTGGGGAACCGTGCGCCCCTCCTTGATATCCGACATTTCCAGCATGAGGGGGCCGTCATACTCGCTTTCCTTTAGCGCGCGGATGACTTCCGGCCAATTGATGAGGCCGAGACCGGGCATCTGGTGATCGTCGTGCTGGCCATAGTTATCGTGAAGATGCAGCGTCTTTAAGCGATTTCCCACAGCGTACACAACCGTTTCCACATCCGGCCGGTCCCGCATATAGGAATGGCCAGTGTCGATACAGATACCAACGTGAGGGCGGTCGATGGCGTCTACCAGATCGATGAGCTCAAGGTAGCCCAGCATAGAGTTGTCCGTGGGAATTCCTGTTTCCAGCGCAAGCTGCAATCCGTTTTCTTCCGCGACATCTGCCATCCAGCGATACACGTCCATATGGTGGGAACCGTCTGGCAGAAGTTCTGTCGGATGGAATACGAGGACACGGGCATCCAATAGCGCTGCGATCTTGGCATCGTGCCGTAGCTGAGCCATAGAGTCCTCCCTTGTGCTCTCGCGGTAGCAGATGGCGTGTGCGGACCACAGGATCAGCCCTAGCTGTTTCGCATAACGGCGAAGAATCTGTGCTTCTTCTTCCGTTGTGGTCTGGGGATGGGAGTATTCAATATGCCGTACCCCCAGCGCATGGTATTGGCGAAGAATAGACAAGCGATCCTCCAAAGGGTAATTGCCGTTGGAACCGTCTTTTACGATACTACAGCCTAAGTTAAATTGTCTCATGGGTCATCTCTCCTTTTCAATTTACAATAGCAAAAGATTTTCTGCCCGATACTGGCGGTAGATATCCAGAACGCCGGTGTATGCCGTTCCCCTGCCGATTTTTCCCCCTCGCGCCAAAACCATAGACCGGATCTGGGGGTCCGCGTTTTCGGGTGCGCCGCAGTAAAATCCGTATTCACCGTCTAGCATTGTCGCATCGTTCAGACTATCACCGATGGCCAGAACTTCGCCAGGCGCGATCCCATAGTATTCCGCAAC
>CAUFVC010000294.1:0-3550 GCA_959029275.1 uncultured Eubacteriales bacterium
GCCAGAACGAGGGGCTGCCTCGCGTGATTTTGGAAAATCATTTTGAGACAGCCCCGGCTATTTGTGCCGGAGCGCCACAAATAGCTCTTATGGCAGAAGAGAAATCGCCTTCGCAAATTTCTCTTCGCCCCGTCGCTGACGCTCCGGAATGGAGATTAAAATGAAAAACCAGCGGTATATTATGGTGATTTCTTTTGACGGCCTTGCGGCGTCGGACTGGGATACATTGCAAGCCCTGCCGAATTTCCGGCGATTTCTGGCGGGCGCCGGATATTGCCGGAATGTGTATAGTGTGTATCCCTCTGTCACCTATCCGGCCCATGTATCCATCATGACGGGCCGTTATCCCGCCCATCACGGGGTTATCAACAACACGAGGTTTCAGCCCAAAAGGCTGACTAAGCCCGATTGGTGTTGGGATCGCCGGCTGATCCACGGTAAAACGCTATATGAGTTGGCGCGAGAGAAGGGAATGACCACGGCGGCCTATCTCTGGCCCGTCACAGGGAGAGCGCGGATCACGTACAATCTGCCGGAGGTATTTTCCAACCGGTGGTGGGACAATCAAGTTTTGGCCTCTCTGCGGCGCGGAAGCTTCTGGTTCCAGATCCAAGCGGCCCTGCGGTTCGGAAACATGATCAAAGGGGCCCGGCAGCCCCAGCTGGATAATTTTCTCCACGAGACGGTCAAGTACGCCCTCCGCAGTCGGAGCCCACAGGTGAATTTCGTTCACTATGTGGATCTTGACGCGACACGGCATCTGTATGGACACAACTCTCCCGAGGCGGATCAAGCGCTGAGACGCCATGATGCCAGATTGGGGGAGCTGCTGGATGAATTCGTCCGGGCGGGATTGGACGATCAGGTTACATGGGTCATCTTAGGCGACCATTCCAGCATCGATGAGCATACGGCGGTCTATCTGAATCAGTTTTTCTGGGAGCAGGGATGGCTACAGCCCAATCAAAAGGGAGGAGTCCGCTGGTGGAAAGTTATCTGTCAGCACTGCGATGGTTCGGCGTATATCTATGTCAAATCTCCGGATCTGGTAGAGCCAGTGCGCAGCGCGCTTGAGAGGTTCAGCCAAGAGAATGGCGGCTGTATCGAGCAAATCCTAACCGGCCAGGAGGCCAGAGAATTAGGCGCTACCGATACATGTACTTTTATGGTGGAGGCGCGCCGGGGCTATTACTTTTTGGACGCCTGCGGCGGCAGAAGCGTGTACCCTATTCAGGAGGGCGATGTGGGGAGGAAGCCTCACATTACCAAGTCAACCCACGGATATTCTCCCTATAAACCCAACTATACTACACTGTTTGCCATGCGGGGGAGGGGAATCGCAGAGGGCGAAGTCCTCTCTTCCATGGAATTGGTGGACGAGGCGCCGACAATGGCGCGGTTGATTGGCGGGACGTTGCCGGAGGCGGATGGACGGGAGAGAATTGAATTTTGGAAGGGCGATGTGCGATGATCAATAAAATCGAGCGGTTTTATTTAATCCTGGCTGCGTTCCTGTGGTGCGGACTGGTAGCGCTCTTTACATACGGTGATTTAGAGCTCTCCAGATCGCTGGTGAATGCGCAGGCTAGCTGGGCGGTGTGGCTCGAGCGCCTTGGAGAATTTCCCGGGGTGCTGACTGCGTGGCTGGCGTCAGCCATTTTGCTGGCCAGAGGAATCCAGGCGGAGCGCAGGGACGAAGGGCAGCGCTGGTGTCTGGTCATAGGGCTGCTTGCGCTTCTATGCCTCTCCATCTATATCCCCAATCGATTCTCATACTATTTTTGGGAGAGCCGGCCAGTCAGTTTCCCGGAGTGGCTTATGGCCTTTACCGTGGCCGCTTTTGTGGTGTGGGGAATCCTGCGCCTTATGGGGGAAGCTTCACCGGAGGCTTGCCGTGAGGCGGCGAAAAAGGCGGCCTTTGTTCTGCTCGTCTTCGCGGTTATCATGTTGGCGGTCTATATCATCAAGGGGGTCTGGGGCCGGGTTCGGTTTCGAGAGATGCACGACAATTTTGAGCTCTATACCCCTTGGTATGTGGTGGTGCATGATTCGCCCGGAACCTCATTTCCCTCCGGTCATACAGCCAGCGCCGCGCTGACAGCGCTCTTGATTTTCCTGCTCCCGATTCAACAGCGCAGAATCCGAAACTTGCTGGTGCTGGCGTCTGTAGTGTATACGCTTATCATGGCCTACAGCCGCGTCGTCCTCGGGGCCCATTTTTTCACGGACACGCTGTTTGGCATGGGAATCTCCTATGGGGGGATTCTCATTGCAAGCGGGATTTACAGGGCTTTGGGTAAAAAGAGAAGACAAGCGTGATAAATGTATATTGACGAATTGAGAAA
The DNA here is from genome assembly GCA_959029275.1 of uncultured Eubacteriales bacterium. Lineage (GTDB taxonomy): Bacteria > Bacillota > Clostridia > Lachnospirales > Bianqueaceae > Bianquea. The sequence continues at coordinate 2,346 of CAUFVC010000294.1, forward strand.
GGCAAAATAAAATGGAGGGCTGATTATGGCCAGCAAAAAGATTAGGAGAAATTCTCTGGCTATTGCTTGTGCATGTATAGCTTGTCTATGTGCCATAACCTTGGTTTTGACCGGGTGTCATTCTGATGCGCCGCCGGGCTCCTATGACAATGAAGCGGTAGTAGCCGGCATAGAAAAGCAGGAGCTGACGCAGCAGCTTCAGAATCTGGCTCTCCCTCAGGCGGAGCAGATGGTAAAGAGCGTAACCTACAGAATGGATACGCTGCGGTCAGAGGGGGTTGTACAGATTGTTCGGTTTAATAAAGGCCGGTATTACTCTGTGACGCCCATGACAGATGGCCGATACCTGTTTTTGTTATATAGCGATCAGGATATGGAGACTCCGTATGTGGTGGATGGCTATCTGGGTTCCTCTTTTCCCGATAAAGATGACTTTAAAGCCATAGCAGTTGGCATGAGCCGAGATGACATGATTGCCAGAGACCCGTCGGCTTGTGTGGTCGGGGAGCGCAGCAGTTATCACCGCTTTTCCGATAAGTCCATTCTCTGTATAGAATATGAGGCAGACGGAGAGAACGGCTATGTGGTATCGGCATTCGGCTATTTGAAAGAGAAAGACTCGGTTTTGTATTATCTGTTGCCGCAGGATTTTGATCTGATCGGGTAGCCGTTGTACACGCCGAGCTTTGGAAGAAAAAGGCTCCAAGATTCAAAAGAAAAGCTTGACAGATGGAAAAAAGCAAAGTATAATAGACAGAGCATAAAATAAGTAGAAGATCCGCTTCTCACCTTTGTGTTGCGATACGGCAAGGGTTAATATGGGTAGAACAGCGCGCCACAGATTTTTTGGATGGCGCCTTGGACAGATTGTCTGCCAGCGGATCTTAGGATCCGCTTTTTTATGCTGGATCGCGTGCAAAGCTTTCCGGGCAGAAGGCGCGGAGAGGGAAGAAGAGGTAGAGGAATTCATTATTGTGGAGGTGTCCGACTATTAGCGAATTAATGATTAACGAGGAGATTCGTGACAAGGAAGTTCGGCTGATCGATGAAGAGGGGAATCAGCTTGGGGTCGTGCCGGTGAAGGAGGCGCTTGCCATGGCAAGAGAGCGCAATCTGGACCTGGTCAAAATTGCACCGCAGGCGAAACCGCCGGTCTGCAAGATTTTAAATTATGGCAAGTACCGTTTTGAACAGATCAAGCGGGG
>CAUFVC010000295.1:0-3542 GCA_959029275.1 uncultured Eubacteriales bacterium
TTTTTCCGCGGGAACGATTGCTTTTTCTCATGGTCCAAGGTATAATAAAACCCATCACACTCAAAGCTTACCGTTAGGAGATACTCAGATGGAATCTATTTTTCACTATCCTTTGCCAGGCGGTGAATTGGCATCGATCGCCGCCGTGTCGGAACAGGGCTTCCGCATTCGCATCCAGAAGGAAGGGGACAGGGAATCCGCGCTGAACCGCTATTCTATTATACAGGAACCCGCGGAGGCATTCCCTCTCAAGGTCGAGGAGACAGCCGATGCGCTTATCCTGGCGACAGAAAAGGCGAAGCTCCACTTTCAAAAGAGGGATGGCAGCATAGCGCTCTTTGACGCCAGCGGAAAGGTTCTGCTCCAGAGCGCAAAACCACCCCGCAATTCACAGACAGAGGGTTTCGATGTTCAATTTCGGCTCACGGAGGGCGAACGGCTGTATGGCATGGGGGACGTCAATCGGGAATGCATTCAGCGCCGGGGTTTTAAAAAGAAAATGTGGGTCTGTAACGTGGCCAGCTATGTCCCCATTCCGTTCCTGATGAGCTCGAAAGGATACGGCATTTTGCTCAATACGACATGGAAGCATTACATCGATGCCGGCTGCGATGTCCCCGATGTCCTCCGCTTCTGGGGACGCCGCGGAGAATTGGATTTTTACCTGTTCACCGGCGAGGATTACGAGGCGATTCTCAACGCTTACACCGACGTGTCCGGAAAGCCTAAGCTTCTCCCCATATGGGCCTATGGCCTGACCTTCGTGTGCAATCAGCAAGCTACGGCCAGGGATATGCTGGATGACTGCCTTAACTTCCGGAGAGAAGAGATCCCCTGCGACATCATCGGGCTGGAGCCGGGATGGATGAGCCGGCACTATGACACCACCACGGAGAAGAACTGGGATCCCCAGCGGTTTTACCTCCCGCCCTGGGCCCCCAATGCGCCGGAAACATTTATCAGCGCCGCCAGACGGTTGGGATTTCGCCTCAGCCTGTGGCTTTGCTGTGACTATGATCTAAGCTTTTACGAAGAGTCTCTCCTTGGGAATACATACCTGGACGCCACGGACAAGACGCCCACCTTCCATGAGGATGACTTTGAAAAGGATGAGCACTTTGGCCATGCCGCTCTGAAAATGGACACGATCACAAAGCCGGAGGAACCCTGGTTCCAGCACCTGCAAAAATTTGTGGACCAGGGCGCCTGCGCCTTCAAGCTTGACGCTGCCTACCAGGTCAATGAACATCCGGACCGGATGTGGGGCAATGGCATGTGCGACGAGGAGATGCACAACCTCTACCCCGCCATCCTGAATAAACAGATGAGCCTTGGCTTTGAAGAGTACACGGGCCGCCGAAGCATGATCTACAGCTCCGGCGGATACACCGGCATACAGCGCTATAGCGCCACCTGGGCCGGCGACACCGGCGGAGGCCCCAAATCCCTGGTGTCCATGCTAAATCACGGTCTCTCTGGCCACTCTAACACAAGCTGTGATATGGATGTTTTTACCGCAGAGGGCATCCACTGCGGGTTCTTCCAGACTTGGTCCCAGCTCTCCAGCTGGGCGTACTGGAGGCATCCCTGGTTTCTGACAAAACCGTTGAAGGAGACATTTCGATTCTACGCCAACCTGCGCAATCAGCTGATTCCCTATATCTATACCGCAGCACACCAGGCCTCAACGACAGGGTATCCTGTCATGCGAGCCATGTCCCTCGTCTATCCTGAGTGGGAACAGGCGGATACCCTGCTGCACCAGTATATGTTCGGTGAATTCCTTCTCGTGGGCGCTTTCTGTCAGGAAATCGTTCTTCCTGGCGGCCGCTGGATCGACGCTTGGACTCACAAGAGCCTCGACGGCGGACGGCAGCTCGACGTAGTCTACCCCTCCCATGCCGGAGGCGCGCTGTTCATCAAAGAGGGCGCCATCATTCCAACCTGGGCGGCCAGGGACAGCGTGGAGACAAGCACTGTGGAGGACCTCACGCTCAATATACACCCCGCACGGGAAAAAAGCTGCTTTGTTCTCTATGAAGACGACGGGGAAACGAACCGCCACGTCAACGGCGAGTTTGCGACGACCACCATTACAGCGGTCCGCCAGGACTCCCGTGCCATTGTCACGATCGGTCCTAGATGTGGACAGTTCGAGGGACAGACCGCGAAGCGGCGCTATCAAATTAAACTCTACGGCCTGAGCACCACCGGCACCGTGACTCTCAACGGTGAGCCCGCAGAGGCCACGGTTTCAAGCGAAGGCTGGTGCGGCCCTGTCGAATCGGGAATCCTGTGTCTCCAGGCTGACGCCATAGCGGATCGCGACTTGCAGATCGTGATACAAGAATCCAACTAAACCTAGCTCCATCCCATCGCCGTGGGATGGAGTTTTTTTCCGGCGGACTTCCGAAGGTTTTATATTCGGATCCCCTCTCGATATTGGCTTGGCGACATGCCGAAATGGCCCTTAAAGAGCCGGCTAAAGTACAAAGGGTCTTCATACCCTGCCATCTGGGCAATCTGCTTCAATGGCAAATCTGTCTGCATCATCAGCTCACATGCGCGCCGCAGCCGGAGATCGATGATAAAGCTCTGGGGTGATGCGCCCATGCACTCCCGAAAGACTGTCCGGTACCGGCTTACACTCAGATGCTCCATCTCTGCGAGGACGTCTAGGGGCAAGGATTCGGTGTAGTGATGATGTATGTAGTGAAGAGAGGTCAGAATCCGGTCCAGTTGTCCGACTTTTCGGGTTGCCTTCGTGAGACATTGGCCGACAATTGTGAGAACGTTCACAAATCGACTGGCCGCGGCCACCTGATACCAGGGTTCCCGGCGGATAAAGTCGGTGAACATCTGCTTGATCTGCCGGATGATTTCATCACTGTTTCCGATGGTCAGGAGCTTCCCACAGGGAATATGGCATTCCTCCAGGATTGAGGCGGCGCCAAATCCTGTAAAGTGAACCCAATAATACCGGATCTCCTCCTGCCCTATCATCTGATACCGGTATTCATGCCTTGGGTACATGACAATCGCCTGACCCGGCAGCATCGGGCGCATTGCGCCCTCTACCAGCATGTTTAGCTTTCCCTTACACAGATACAAAAAGTAATAGTCGTTGCGGCCCTGGGGCAAATAGGACGTAAAAGAGTTCGGCAGCACACACAGCCCTGTACAATTGATCAACAGATGGCGGTCCATGGCGATTTCATTACAGCCGATGCCGTCTTCCAACCGGTAAAAGGATTGGCTATCCAATCGATCACCTCCGGGATTTAGTTGATTTCTCCATATGTATAGTCTCTTTCTACATTGTCTTGTCTCTTCCTTTAGTATATAGTAAAGCCAACGCAAATGCAAGACTTTAAAAGAAAAAGAGGTGTCAACCCTATGAAAAAAGCTATTAATGCATGGTCTGTTCCCGCCGGCATATCCTTCGAAACCATGTTTTTGCAGATTGCAGCGGCGGGCTTTGACGGGGTAGAATTGAATCTGGACGCAGACGATTCCTCCAGCCATTCCCTGACCATGGACAC
>CAUFVC010000296.1:0-3517 GCA_959029275.1 uncultured Eubacteriales bacterium
ATTCCCTGCAGGACACATATCAGTCTCTGTGCGGGGAAGTGGATCATGATAAGATTTATGAGGGCGTCACCGCCATGGGCCTTGATCTCTCCGGCATGACCCAGGAGGAAGCGAAGACGGCGTTGGATCAGGTGTTCGATGAGACCGTCCTATCGAAGACGATCCTTCTCAAATACGGCGAGAAGTCTTGGGAATACACATATGCGGATCTCGGATTTACGGCCAACACGGAAGAGCTGGCGGCGAAAGCCTACGAGGTTGGCAGGAGCGGAGATGTGAAGCAGCGGTATGAAGCGCTTGCAAGGCTGTCCAGCGCGAAGGTTGACTTTGAGATGACGGACCAGTACGACACGGCAAAGCTGGATGAGATCATCACCGGAATCCAGGGGGAGGTGGAACAGCCCGCCAAGGACGCCACCATCAAACTGGAGAGCGGAAAATTTGTCATAGGGGATGAGCAGGTCGGGTATACCCTGGACACAGAGGATTGCCGGGCGAAGCTGAATTCCGCACTCGATACGCGGGATTCCGCAGAGTTGGAGCTAAAGGTGGTAGAGGTGCAGCCCACCCGCACGAGAGCGGAATTGAGCAAGATCCAGGATATGATCGGAGAATTTAGCACCACATACAACAGTGGCGAGGTGGACCGGAGCAAAAATTTGCAGGTCGGAAGCAGCAAGATCGATGGGATAGTCTTGATGCCCGGGGAGAGCTTTAATTACAACGACACGGTCTCCCCGGTCAACGAGGCCAGCGGGTATCGAAATGCCTCCACCATTCTGGACGGCGAGTACGTGCCGGGGATGGGGGGCGGCTTGTGTCAGGTTAGCACCACCCTGTACAATGCGGTGATCCGCGCGGAGCTTGAGGTGACGGAGCGGTATGCCCATTCCCTGAAGCCGTCCTACGTGAAGCTGGGACAGGACGCCGCCATGAGCATTGGAGGGAAAAATTTTCAGTTCAAAAACAACTCCAGCGCGCCGATCTATATCCAGGCGTACGCCAGCGGGGGAAAGCTCGTGGCGCGGATTTACGGGGTGGAGGAGCATGACCCATCCAGAAAGGTGTCTTTCGAGACGGTGGTTGTCAAAGAGTACGAGAAGCCGGCGGAGAAGGTGACAGAGGACCCCACCCAGCCGGAGGGATACCGGAAGGTAACGCACAAGGGATATACCGGCTGCAAAGTCGATGTCTATAAGATCGTCACCCAGAACGGAAAGACGACCCGGGAGTATTTTTCTTCCAGCTCCTATATGTCCACGGCGGATCAGGTGACCATCGGCACGGCAAAGCCGGCCAGCACGACCCCGGAGCCGGGGGAATCTTCGGAGCCGGAGGAATCCTCGGAGCCGACGCCGCCTGATACGTCCGAGCCAGCGCAAAATTCTAATTCTGACAGTTCCGCGGATTCTACCCAACAGTAGAGAGATCGCGCCGCATACGGCGTCAGGTTTTCAGAACCGGCCGTGTGCGGTTTTTTTTCAAAAACTCTTTACGAATCCCTATAAAAATGCTACAATACATAAAATGAAGGTTAACGGGAGGGCATCCGATGAGAGAAGAGATATTAGAAGTTTTAGAGAAGAATAGCCGAGCGGCCATAACGGACCTAGCCGTCATGCTGGCACAGCCAGAGGAAGAGATCGCCAAGGAGATTTCCGCGATGGAGAGGGAAAAGATCATCTGCGGGTATCATACATTGATCAATTGGGATAAGACGAATACAGAGCGGGTTGTGGCCCTTATCGAGGTGCGGGTGACGCCCCAGCGGGATGAGGGATTTGATTCCATTGCCAAGCGGATCTACCGGTACAAGGAGGTCACCTCCGTGTACCTTATGTCCGGCGCCTTTGACCTGACGGTCATTATCGAAGGGCGGACGATGAAAGAGGTGGCGCTGTTTGTTGGGCAGAAGCTGGCGGTCCTCGACTCCGTGATCAGCACGTCGACCCATTTTGTCCTGAAGAAATACAAGGATCACGGGCTCGTCCTGGATGAGGAGAAAAAAGATGAAAGGATGATCGTGTCCCCATGAGAGATTTCGTCAATCCAATGATCAAAGCCATTCCGCCCTCTGGGATCCGCCGTTTTTTTGACATTGCAGCGGAAATGGAGGACGTGATCTCCCTGGGCGTTGGAGAACCGGATTTTGACACCCCTTGGAATGTGCGGGAGGAGGGCATTTACTCTCTTGAGAGGGGAAAGACAACATACACGGCGAATGCCGGCTTAAAACAGTTGCGGGAGGAGATCCGGCATTATACCACTCGAAAATATGGCATGGACTATGATCCGGCCCACGAGATTCTTATAACCGTCGGCGGCAGCGAGGCCATCGATATAGGGCTTCGCGCCATACTGGAGCCTGGGGATGAGGTTCTGATCCCGGAGCCGTCCTTCGTATCGTACAAGCCCTGTGCGACTCTGGCGGGGGGCGTTCCGGTTCCCGTTGCCATGAGGGAGGAAAATGAGTTTAAGCTGATGCGGGAAGATTTGGAGGCGGCCGTCACGCCGCGGAGCAAGGTCTTAATATTTCCCTTTCCCAACAATCCCACCGGCTCCATCATGACCCGGGATGAGATGAGGGATATCGCCCAATTTGTGGTGGACCATGACTTATTTGTCATGTCGGATGAGATTTATGCGGAATTAACCTACACGGAGGAGCCCCATGTGTCCATCGCAACGCTGGAGGGGATGCGGGAGCGGACCCTGGTGATCAATGGTTTTTCCAAAGCCTTCTCCATGACAGGATGGCGGCTCGGCTACGCCATGGGGCCAAAGGCGCTTCTAAAAGAGATGACGAAGATCCACCAATTTGCCATCATGTGTGCTCCGACGACGAGCCAGTATGCCGCGATTGAGGCCATGCGCAACTGCGATGTGGCGGTGGAGGAAATGCGGAGAGAGTATAACCGCCGGCGCCGCCTGGTAGTCAACGGATTCCGCTCCCTGGGATTTGACTGCTTTGAGCCCTATGGGGCGTTTTACGTATTTCCGTCCGTCAAGAAATTCGGCATGACGTCAGAGGAATTCTGTAAAGCTCTGTTGCAGGCGCAGCGGGTTGCGGTGGTACCCGGATCGGCCTTTGGCGACAGCGGAGAAGGATTTATCCGCGTGTCCTATGCATACAGCCAGGAGGATCTAAAGAAAGCTATCGCCAAGATCGGGGCCTTTGTGGATACGCTGAAATAAAAGAGGGGTGCCGTACAGTCCGCCTGGTGGACGGATGACGACACCTCTCTTGTTAATCGTTGACCGCTTCTTTTTGGGAGCTTTGACAGTCAGGGCAGACGCCATAGAAGTAGATTTGCTGTGAGAGAACCTGAAACGATGTCGTTTGGCTGATCTCACTGCTTACGTTCTGGAGGAGCGCCGGATCCAGGTCAAATACCCGGGTACACTGAACACACTGGATGTGGGGATGGGGATGCGTATCCGCGTCGTAGCGGAAGCTGTCCTCCCCTACGTTCAGCTGCAGAAAATATAATAGCATCCGAACCCCTGCAATGCAAGG
>CAUFVC010000297.1:0-3515 GCA_959029275.1 uncultured Eubacteriales bacterium
GGTTTTTTCCGGAGTATACGTGCTTCCCAGATCGCCGCCATCATACGTATAGCGGCGCTCAAATTCCATCGAATCATAGTATCTGGCCAGCTCTGTTGTAGACAGGCGATTCATGTTCCATTTTTCCATCAATCTCACTCCTTTGATCCCATCAAGAGCCTGTACAGCGCGGGGTACACTTGATACTCGTCGATAGCCTCTTCTGCCTGGCGCAAAGCTTCGGCGCGTTTTCCATCGCTGACCGAGCCACGGATTCCCCGAATCAACACATTTTTCGGAGAATGGGCCATATCAATGAATTCCAAGAGCTGCACTTGGTATCCCTGCGACTCTAGCAGGCAGCCGCGAATGGAATCGGTCATAAGAGCGGCGAAGCGCTCTTTGAGCAACCCGTATCGAGTCAACGCAGACTTTCCTCCCCGCAGCTGTTGATTCACCTCGTGTTGACAGCAGGGCACAGAAAAAATCATGTCCGCCTTCCAGACAATGGCGTTCCATATGGCATAATCCGTCGCCGTATCACATGCATGAAGGCTGATCACCATATTTACGTGTTCTTCTGTCTTGTAACCTGCAATGTCCCCAATCTCAAAGTGTAGACCATGATACCCGTATTTTTCTGCTATGGTTTGGCAGTGCTCAATGACATCCTGTCTTCGATCGAGACCTGTGATCCGAGCTTCGATTCCTCTCACCTCTGTGAGAAAATAATATAAAATGAAGGTCAGATAGGATTTCCCACAGCCAAAATCAACGACTGTCAGTTCTTTGCAATTCTCTGGTATGCTGTCATTTACCATCTCAACAAATCGATTAATCTGTTTAAACTTATCATATTTGGACTGGACAATCTTGCCCTCCTGCGTAAAAATGCCGAGATCCACCAGGGGTGGAATCACATCCCCTTCGCGGAGAAGATACTGCTTCTCTCGATTATGAGCTAAACTTGTCTCTTGGCACGGCGGCTCCACTGTTTTCGCATGGTACAGCTGCTTTCCTTTTTTCGACCGTTTCCACAGATGTGTCTGCTCATCGGTCAAAGCGTCCATCTGCCGGAATTGTGTCTGTAAAAACTGCAACAGCGCTGCCTTTGCCTCATTGGACGACAGATTTTCATGGAATACCTGTGTACTCGTGTGCTTTTCGATCTGATATTTTATTTCCCCTTTTATCTGAATCCGGCGGACTGCGATCTTCTGGTACCCCTGGCTCTTCTCCGGGCTGCTGAGGATAATGCGTCTGATGGTCTGTGAAAATATGCGATCCAGTATCTCCTGTAAATCTTTCATATCCTAGTGTCCCCCATTTTTTGTATTTTTCTGCCGAATACCCCGCCCATGCCAAATCATTCCCCCGCTATCGTCTTTCCTCCATCATCGGTTTCCCCCAATACCTCGGGAAATGCCCGATCCGCGATGGTCTGCACCAACCGATTGCTGCTCATATTTCGCAGGCAGTAGGTCACCAGATAGGGATTATCCGTTACAATTCCATCGACCCCCATGGCAATCAGCTTCCGCATGGTTTCTTCCGTGTTGACTGTCCAGACAAATAATTCCTTTTTATTGCGGTGCAAGAGAGTCAGCAGATCCTGTGATACAAACGTTCTCTCCACACTGTAGCAGTCCGCCTCCTGGATACTTATAATGTTCCCGTATACCGCGGATACAATGTACTGGGTTTTAATAAACGGATTGGTCCGCCTCACAGTCTCCACGATGGATGGATTCATGGATGCGATCATACACTCCTGTTCCATCTCACACTCTTCTATGAGCCGAATCGTCTCCTCCGCCAGATTGGTCTCATGACCTGTTGCCTTGAGCTCAATGATAAGCTTCAGTTTTCCTTTCGCGTATTCGAGTGCTTCCCGCAGAGATGGGATCTGTTCCCCCTGAAAGGCGCTAGAATAGAAGCTTCCGGCATCATACTCCCTTGTCTCTTGAAAATCCACCTCCCACACATTCTTGTGGACGCCTGTTGTTCTCGCAAAATTACTGTCATGCATCAAGATTAACTCTCCATCCCTCGTCTGCTGAACATCGATCTCTGCATAGTCTGCTCCGCCCAGCACGGCTTCCCGGAGGGAGGCAATGGTATTCTCCGGTGCAAAAGCAGATCCGCCTCGGTGTGCCGCGATGGAAACCCGGTCATCATCACTGTCAAAAATCACATAGTGAACTGTGGTGGCATTGGTATAGAGGAGAATCAGAGTCACAATGAGTACACCTTTCACCAAGCGGCGCCATAGATGGCGATGTGTCTCCCGCTTTGTCTTTTCGAAGGAAAAGGCATGGTAAAAGCGCGCATCATAATAGAGAGCTGCGATAAAACTGAAACTGGCGGCAAAGCCATATAAAGTAATCAATAGGGAGCTGTAGTCGTCTAGCTTTGCACAGTCCCGCTGAAAAACAATGCGTGTACTCGCCATGGGAACCCCAAAACGCACGCGCAGATACACGATCCCCAGCGCGGCTAAATAGACTGCAATTGCGATCCCCCAGATAAAGGCAAACCATACGATAAACATCCATACCGTATGAAAAAACCGACCTCTGATTAACTCCACACTCTTTTTACAGGCTTTTCGGAAGCTGTCCCCCTCCAGCGTTACCTGATGGATGCTGAAAATCCACCAGACGATGAGGATTAGAATAAGCCCGGAGGCTATTTTATAGGCCGCGTTCAACAGCGGCGTCTTCAAAATATTGTCTACGATATACCCCGGAATGCTGATGGAGCCAAAGGGACCTGTGGTCAGCGCCAGTCCCGACATAGGGATCATCAGCAGCACGAAGATTAGCATTACCCAATTTTGTGGCTTTAAAATGCGAAACGCGCGGCGCACCGCCGACAGAAATAGCTGCCCCGCTCCGGTCCACTTTCCCTGGACGCCGTTGTCGAAATACTGTACGATAGCCGTCATCTCAATAAAAATATAGACCGCGTACACACAGATTGTCCCCACTGTCAACAAAACTGCCGTGGGATTTCGCATGAGAATCGGCAGGGTATCCATCGTTAGATACCGCAGCCCCGCCTGCTGTATGGCGTAATCCAACAGCGCCTTTAGCGCAGGAATTGCCACCGCCAGGGCCGCTGATTTATAGAGCAACTCAAAGAGCAGCAGGGTACTCCAATCCCAAAAAATTAGCTTCAGTGCATTTTTGAATGTCCGAACCATACTAGGCTCTCCTCTCCGCCTAAAGCGGACCTGATTCTAAATTCTAACTCCGCAATTAGTATACCACAAAATGATATGACAATATGATATCACGGACAAATAAAGAAGTCAATTGCTCTGCAACAGCAAGGGGGGCTAGCCCACTGCGATTGTTCAGTCGCAAATGCCAGCCCCCTTTTCGTCCATCGCTGTGAAGATGGTGTCACAACATAATGCGTTTCGGCATTACGAGTCTGAGGTTTGACAGGCGCTCTCACAAATACTTCTCTGTGTAGCGATGGTTACAAGAGTGTCGCCAAGCTGTGAGAAAACAGCGCCCAAAAGATTTAGC
>CAUFVC010000298.1:0-3512 GCA_959029275.1 uncultured Eubacteriales bacterium
GCCCAATATGATCATTCAGCCTTTGGTGGAAAATGCAATTGAACATGGTTTGAGTGAAACTGTCGGTGAGGCCTGGCGGTCTGCCTGCATTGAGATTCGAGCCTTCCGGCAGGGAGAGGAACTGTGGATTCAGGTGTATGACAACGGAACCGGGATGACGGATATGGAACTGTCCGCCGTAATGCAGGAATCATCGACGGCGGAGCGGGAAGGACATATTGGAATTCACAACATTCACAGCCGGCTGAAAATTCTGTACGGAGAATCCTGTGGCGTATGGATTGAGAGTGAAAAAAATCAATACACCTGTGTAACGCTAAAGCTCAAAATGCGAGGCGTGATGGGGCAAGAGGCGGGAGGGGAAACAGATTGCTAAAGATTCTGATTGTGGATGACGAACCTTTTTTTCTCGAATTTATGCAAGGTTTTTTCCAGTCCCAGACACTGAATTGTGAGATCGTGGGAGCCGTCTCGGATGGACTAAAAGCCTTGGAAATTTTAAAAAGCCGAAAGGTGGACGTGATTTTTACCGATATCAAAATGCCGGTTTTGGATGGACTGGAGTTAATCTGTAGCGCCATGGAGCTGGACCCGGAGTACCAATTTGTCGTGCTGAGCGCGTACAGCGACTTTCATATGGTAGGGCAGGCTTTTAAGCTGGGAGCTAAGGAATACGCCTTGAAATCTGAAATGACGGAGGAGCAGATCGTCGATATCCTCCAAAAGTGTGAGGAGAGGAAAAACCGGCTGCTTTTAGAAAAGCAAAAAAGTCAGGCGCAGAAGGAGCGCTTTGCGGAAATGGCCGATCAGCTAAGCTCTCTGCAAAATATGGTGGACAGCAGTCGGAGCGAGCTCAAGAAAAAGTTCTTTCGCGACATTATCGGCAAGAATATCACCTTTCCCGAAGCCTATCAGCAGGAATATGCCCAGTATTTTTTGCCAGATTGTCAGCCGGCCGCCATATTGCTTGTGAAAATGGATGATTATAACCGGATCTTGCAGGACAATTGGAAAAATAACTATCTTCTGTTTGAGGTTGCCGTGGATAATGTGTTGGACGAGATCTGCAAAGGCTTTCAGAATACGGTTTTTGTCTGCTATAAGCCGGATGAATATCTCTTTTTTACATCCTCGGAGGGTGGGCGGTTTGAGTTAAAGTGTAAAGTCTACGACCTCTTTTCAGCGGTGAAAAAAACTATGCAAAATGCTCTGCTGATGGAGACGATCATCTCGGTCAGCGGTTTGAATGAGGAACACAGCCAGACGCCTTCCCAGATGTATGAACAGGCGAGCGAGCTGAACAGACACTTTTTTCTCCTGGGCAAGGGCGCGCTGCTGAGTCAGTCGCTGGCCACTGCTAAAGAAGGGGCGATAGATCCCGAACATTTTGGAAGACTTGTGGCCGAATTTCGGGATAGGCTGACATCGTGGGATATGAAGGGGCTTCAAGAGAATATGAGCGCCTATCAGATTCAGCCTAGCGCAGTGAATTTTTCTCAGATTCAGCAAGTTCGCGGTATCTTTCAGCGGTATGTTTTTTACCTCAGAGAATATGCGGCGGAGAATAACACCCTGAAGCGATTGCATGGGGATTTACATTATTTTGAGAAATATCTCAGAGAGTATGGAACTCTTGAAGAGATGAACGAATGGCTGGAGAAAACGGTTACAGCCCTGTTGCAGCAGGAATACCACTCCAGCAGCTTAGTAAAGCGGGTTAAGAAATATGTCCTGGCAAACTATTACAGGGACTTATCCTTGACAGAGATTGCGGAGAGCATGGGGGTGAACCCCAATTATTTAAGCCGCGCCTTTTCCAAAGAGTATGGAGACAACCTTGTGTCCTACATCAACTACGTGCGCGTACAAGCGGCAACAAATCTTCTGAAAAATACCAACCTGAAAAATTACGAGATTGCGGAGAAGGTGGGATACCAGAACGTAGAGCATTTTTCCCGCATTTTTAAGAAATTGCTGGGCAAGACTCCCGGCGAATACCGCAATGAGATAACGTGAGCGGGGCACTGGCTAAAACAAAGGTCTGCAATATTCTTCTTTCAACCGGTTCTAAACTTATCCCCTCCCTCATACGATATAGTAACGAAATCATGAAACGAGGGAGCAAACTATGGCAGAGGATTTTAATCTGTACCAGGATATTTCCACCAGGACCGGCGGAGATATTTACATAGGGGTTGTAGGGCCTGTACGGACCGGGAAGTCCACCTTCATCAAAAATTTTATGGAGATGCTGATCATACCCAATATTGAAGATGAAAATGAGCGGATCCGGACGGTGGATGAATTGCCACAGAGCAGCAACGGCAAAACCATCATGACCACAGAGCCGAAGTTTATCCCGAAGGAAGCGGTGGAGGTGGCGCTGGAGGATGCGGGCGTTCGGTTTCGAGCGAAGATGATCGACTGTGTCGGCTATATGGTGCCCGGAGCCATCGGCCACATGGAAAACAATGAGAACCGTATGGTGAAAACTCCGTGGTTTGAGGAGGAGATTCCCTTCGTCCAGGCGGCAGAGATCGGAACGCGGAAGGTCATTGCGGAGCACTCGACCATCGGCATTGTCGTCACCACGGACGGCAGCGTGACGGAGCTGAACCGGGAGGAGTATCAGGGAGCGGAGCGGCGTGTGATTGCGGAATTGAAGGAGCTGGGGAAACCCTTTGTCGTCGTCCTGAACTCAGCGAGGCCTTACGGAGAGGAATGCCGGAATCTGGCGGAGGCGCTCTCCCAGGAGCACGGCGTGCCGGTTCTGCCCGTCAACTGCAAACAGCTGCGGCGGGACGACATTTCGCAGATCATGCGGACGCTTCTGGAAGAATTTCCTGCCAAGGAAGTACGATTCTTCCTGCCGAAATGGATGGAGAGTCTTCAGATGGACCACCCGCTGAAGCAGGAAATGATCCAGGCGATTCGAAGCGGGATGGATAAGGTCGCCAAGCTGCGGGATATTCCGGCCTATGTGGAGAGCGTATCCGCGAATCCCCGCGTGAAGAAGATCCACATGGATGATTTAAACATGGCCCAGGGGGAGGCGACGGTGGAAGTCCAGCTGGACGATCATCTCTTCTACGACATTTTGACGGAGATGACAGGATTGCCGATTCAGAGTGAACGGCAGCTCATCTCTACGATTTCATCCCTGGCGGAGGCGAAGAAGGAGTACGAGAAAGTGGATTATGCCTTTAAGGAGGCTATGAATCGCGGATACGGCATTGTGAATCCCTTGATGGATGCCTTGACCTTAGATGATCCCATGATCGTCAGACAGGGAAGCAAATATGGGGTTAAAATCAAGGCGAAAGCGCCATCCGTCCATCTCATCCGAACCGATGTGGAGACAGAGATCAACCCCTTTGTGGGAACCCAACAGCAGAGCGAGGATTTTGTGAATTATCTCAATCAAGAGATGAAGGAAGAGCCTAGCAAGGTGTGGGATTCGGAGATCTTTGGAAAGTCCCTCTTCGAGCTGGTCAATGAGGGACTGAACAATA
>CAUFVC010000299.1:0-3464 GCA_959029275.1 uncultured Eubacteriales bacterium
TCTTAACAATTGTTTTTGTAATCCAAATATGTTTTTTTATTATTCTCTTGACTAAACCATTATACTTATTAAAATACTTATTTTGACGCCACTTTGGAAAATTGTCTGCAACCATGCCTGCCTACCGGCGTGACCATCGGGACGTATACGGGCCCTTCCGCCCTGGGAATTTGTTATATTCGCAAGTTTGAGACCATATAGTAATACAAAAAACTGAGGTGCTCTATGGTAAAGCCAAGACCACTGCAAAAAGGTTCTCACGCTGCTCTCATCGCTCCCTCCGGCCCCGTGGCCCCCGGTGAGCCAGAACAATGCTCCCGTGTGTTGGAAGAATTGGGCCTCGTCCCCGTACTGTATCCCAGCGTCCATCTCCGCCACGGCTATCTGGCCGGCGACGACAGTACACGCGCAAAGGATTTGATGGAGGCGTTTTTGGACCCGGCCATCGATGGAATTTTTTGTATTCGAGGCGGCTACGGCGCATCCCGCCTCCTGCCTCTCCTGGATTTCGACCGTATACGGCCACACCCTAAGTTTTTCGGAGGCTTTAGCGATATAACCGCCCTCCACATCTGTCTAAATCAGTTTTGCCAGCTCATGACCTACCATATTCCCATGCCGTCCACCATTGTACACAAGGGCCTGGATCCTTACACGCGCCGCCAGCTCTTGAACTGCATGGCAGGTGTCTGTGAAGGCGCAATTGAAAATCCGCCGGACATCCCCTTCCTGCCCCTGGTATCCGGACGGGCGAAAGGTGAGCTGACCGGCGGTAATCTTACCCTTGTCGCTTCTTCCCTGGGAACTCCCTATGAGATCGATACCAGGGGGAAAATTTTATTTTTGGAAGATATCGGGGAAAAGCCCTACCAGATTGACCGGATGCTGGTCCAGCTGCGAAACGCGGGAAAGCTCAAGGATTGCGCTGGGATTTTGCTAGGCGAATGGACCGATTGCGATTCCCCCGCCCCTGAATCTTCCCTTCCCCTCGGCCAAATCTTTCAGGAGCTTCTTGTCCCCGAGGGAAAGCCCACACTGGAAAACCTTGTGTGCGGACACTGTATGCCCTCTCTCTGTCTGCCTCTCGGGGCTCAGGTTCTTGTGGATGCGGATCACGGGCTGCTCTCATTTCCTGGGAAATAATGGGATCTCTGTTTTAGCCCAGCGCCAGCCGATAGATCTCCAAAATCTCGGCCTTTCCCATGGGCCTATAGTCTGGCAGGGTGCGCTTGCCAAAGAATGTACATTTTTCTGCCATCTCGTCTAGCTTCTCCGCGCCAATTCCCAATTCTTTCAGCCGGACTGGCATTCCAAGGGAGGCGAAAAATGCTTCCGTGGCTGCAATGCCTGCTTTCGCTGTTTCCTCCGGGTGTTCATAGTCCATCTCCAGGTTCCAGACCCGCACGGCAAACTGGCAGAACCGCTGGGTGGCGTAGGGATACTGGTATTTAGCCCAGGCCGGAAATAGGACGGACAGACCTGCGCCGTGCGCAACAAAATCATACATGCCTGACAGCTCGTGCTCCATTTGATGGACGCCCATGAAAACCTGCCGGCCTGCCCCGGTCACATCATTGTGGGACAGACTGCCCGCCCACATCAGGGTCGCTCGGGCCTCATAGTCGCAGGGATCGCTCATCGCTTTTTTACCCGCCGCAATCACGGATTTTAGAAGGCCTTCCGCTAGACGGTCCGTCAGATCCACATGATCCGACAGGGTAAAGTAGCGCTCCATGGTGTGCATCATGATATCGACGATGCCGCAACCTGTCTGGAATGGATCCACTGTATAGGTAAGCTCGGGATTGAGAATGGAAAAGAGGGGGCGGTGATAGGGGGAATTAAAGCCTCGCTTGAGGCCCCCCTCCTCGTTGGTGATGACGCAGGACGCGCTCATCTCACTTCCGGAGGCGGCCAGGGTCAAAATGGAGCCCACAGGGAGCGCACCCTGGGGCTCCTTCTTTTTTTCAAAGAATTCCCACGTCTCCACCCCCGGATTGGCAACGCCGTCCGCGATACATTTTGCGGAGTCTAAAACGCTCCCGCCGCCGGCCGCTAAGATGAATTCGACGTTTTCAGCCCGGCAGAGTTCCATTCCCTGCTTGGCCAGGGATAGCTTCGGATTTGGGGTAACGCCGCCCAGTTCCACCCATTCTATGTTATGCTCCCGCAGCGACGCCACAATCGCGCTGTACAGTCCGCTTCTGTGAATGCTTCCGCCTCCATAGTGCAGCAGAATCTTATGAAACCCGTAGCCTGCGATGATCTCTCCCACTTTTTTGTGCGTATCCCGGCCAAAATAGATCTTGGTCGGCGTGTAAAATTCAAAATTTTCCATCGTTCTCCTCCTGCTTGTGTACATCCACCATATGCTTGAGCGCTTGAAATGATTTTTGATTTCCGGCTACAATGCCGATGGGCTTGTCATATCCCCACGCATCTGGCGCGATGGCGTCAATCGTCCCACCGGCTTCCCGAATCAGCACGGATGCCGCCGCATAATCCCACGGCGAGAGCACCATTTCGAAAAAACCTTCGCAGCGGCCGGCGGCGAGATAGCTAAGATCCAGCGCGGCAGAGCCGGACCGCCGTATATCGCCGCATCTCTGGAAGATGGCCTCCGCCGCGCTAAAGGTTTGCTTCGCCAGATCCCTCCGGTAGGGCGAGGTTCCCAAGATGACGAGCCCCTGCTCCAGCGGCCGCTCCGACACTTGTATGGGGCGGTCGTTGATGAACGCCCCTCCCCCTCGGACCGCCCAGAACATTTCCTGTAGGTACGGGTCATACACGACGCCAAGGCATCCCTCCCCCTCCGACACGAGGGCCACGGATATGGCGGAATGTTGATAGCCGTTGATAAAATTCTGGGTGCCGTCGATGGGGTCTATAATCCAGGTGAGCCCTCCCGGCACCCCATTGTCTTTTTCCTCTGCGATAAAGGCCGCGCCAGGCAGCACATTCTGCAATTTCTCCAGCAGCTCGTTCTGAATGCTTACGTCCATATCGGTGACAAAATTAGCATGTCCCTCTTTTGTGCGGATCTGCACGCCGCACTCCTGGCGCATCCTGGTTCCCGCCTGCCTGACGATGTCTGTGACTTTCAGCGCCAATTCCTTTTGTATCATACGATATCCTCCTACGCCTTCTTCTCTTTGAGCCGTCTCTCATAATCGGCGCATGCTTGCTCGTAGAAATGGATTTTGTGTTCTACCCTTTCTAGATGCTGCCGCATCACCTCAATCTGCTCTAAAACCCGCTCTCTCTGCTCAACAAAGAGCTGCCGGCGCTCCTCCAGCGTTTCATCGCCCCGTATGCAGAGAGCGATGAAATCCCGGATCTGCTTCACCGACATTCCCGTGCCTTTTAAGCAGTTGATCAGTCCGATCCATTCTAACTATTCGTCCGTGAGGGCGCGATTTCCCCTCTCGGTTCGCTGGACAAAGGGCAACAGCCCCCCTTTATCA
>CAUFVC010000300.1:0-3457 GCA_959029275.1 uncultured Eubacteriales bacterium
TTGGAGCAGGTCGAAGGGCAATTGGGCCTGGTCTACAATACAGGGCAGCAGCCGGTTCACCGTCTCCTTTAGCAATTTTCCGTCTGCCTTTTTCCCATATGCCGCCTCTGCAATCTTATATGGGGACGGAGTTCCCATATAGGATACGAATTGGGTATCCTCCCAACTCCATAGCTCCCAACAGCAGTCTCTATACCACCGCTGAATCCGGTCATAGAATTCTGATCCGGGCAGTTCCCGATAGTAGGTGATGGCCAGCCGGCCAGGCGTAGCTGAGTCTAAGCCCATGACGACAACTTTCGCTGCCCGATCCAGGTTATTTTTATAACCGGAAATCGCCTCCTTGAGCTTCAACGCATAGGCCTGCATAGTTTTGGGTACCGCCGCGGACTCTGTATTTTTCGGCATCATCAGCTCACGGATGCCCAAAACCGGGTTGACCACCTTCAGCCGTTTTGTCTCCCAGGCGAGAATCACCTGTTCTTGGCTCTTATCTTTGTATCCCTGCCTCGCAATCAGCCATTTTAGCGCGTTGTGAGCCTTCTGTGACGTCTCGTATCCCACGCTGAGCGCCTGCCGCTTATCTTCAAACCGCCCTCGAAAGGTAAAACCAGTTTCATCATTGGCTGAAATCAGCTTGGCTTTGTCCGCAGCGTGACGTATTTTACTCGGATGTTTGTCTACACAGGGGATCACCTGGCCTGTCACATAGCAGAGCCGCCTATCCTCCTGCTGGCCCTCATAAAACCGGATATAGGACTGCCAGACCTGAGGATTTTCCCACACTCTTGGGTTTTCCTGGACTCCCATCCGATTGACGCAGAACCGCACGAAAGCGTCGGTCTGCGCCACAGCGCCTATTTTGACGGATGGAGCGATGGCACCCCCTTTTTCCTCAAGGCAACCAAACCGAACCAGATCCCGGATGAGACAATTTTTCTTGAGATAGCGCGCAATGACATGTACCTGCGGGTGGCAGTCACCGGACGCACACCACTGGTCCAACAGCGCTTCATAAGCCTCATGGTATGGCCGCCCCTTCTCGCTGATAGAGTCGGCGTAATCGCCGGCAATGTAAATCAGCTTGTCAAATAGGGGATGGGGCGCAATGCCACTGCTTCGACTCGCTGAGTCTTCCGTACAGGGAATAATGGTCACCGCATCCTCCTTGGCCACCTTCTCCGCCGCGATGATCTCCGCATCTTGATTTAGCGTAACCTGAATCTGGGCGTTGTTGGTGGTGTGGGCAATGGGCAGAAGCATGTCCGTCATATCCTTGCCCACATATTCCTGGCAGTTCTCATAGGTTTCATACAGTTTCTCAATCCAGCTCAAAAGACTCCCCCCTCCTCAAACTCTCTCCAGCCGCTGAAATTTCCCTCTCCAAATACCTTTGGCTTCTGGTCGGCGATCTCCCGGCGTATGGTACAAGCTTCCGGCGGGGGAAAGCGGACATACCCATCCTTCATGACAGGCCTCCAGAATCGGGCGCCTAGCTTGTTGACTCCCGTCTCATCGGGGTAGTCGAACCCGTGGACCATGAGGCCAAAGGCCAGCTCGCCGTAAGTATCGTAATCTCCCTTCCCTGACCCAAATTCACAGGGCTCAATGTATCCCTGGCATTCCCGGGTTCCTAAGAAAATATCCCGCCGGCCGCCTCGCTCCAACATCCGCTTTGCAATATAGTAATGCTTGTTCTCATTCCGGTCCTGCGCCAGCTCCGGGCGGTTTTCATTCCACGCAAAATGCGCCCGCACCTGGTATTCTACATTGATCAGGTAGGTATAGATGGACAGCGTATTTCCCCCTGTGTACTCGATAGGCCGGACACCCTGCGACTGGGTTTGAATGGACCGCATGACGCGCATCTCATCGATATACCAGATGAAGGTAGGCTTCCAATAGCAGCTCTCCAAGATTCCCTTCAACGCCTGATAAGTCGGAATCTGATAGGAACATTTTTCACCTCCGATTCGGGTGAGGGGATCGCTAAATAAGGCGCGTTGTCCGTATACTGTAAACTCGATTTGATTTTTATACTCCATACCTCTCCTCCTTTACACACTCCACATATCCATTTTCCCGGCTTCACTCACAACTCCCAGCTGTTCGTCATAGAATCGCTCTTTTAGGGCCCATGCGCTGCCGTCGAGAAGCGGATACAGGGCGTCCCCCTTCTGTAATTCAGCGATACTATGGGGATATAAATCCACCGTATAGGGCTGTGCTTTGACCAAAAACCGGTGTACCTCCTCCAGTACACAGTCTCCATTGAGATTTGCGATCACCTCTTTTCCCTGTTCTCCGTAGGGAACGATAACTGAAATGGCATCTTGCCTGATCACATAGAATTCCCTGGCCGCCGTCTGAAATGCTTGACTCAGCATGAGCTCAGAGTCGCAGTCATGCAGTTCCTCATAGGCCGACTGGCCAATTTGATTCTGGGATAGAATGTCATACAATGTAAATCCCACCCGCGCCCCCTTTTGAGGCACAGCAAAATCCATCTCCTTCTCCCGCCCCTGATAATAATACTGGTAAAACACCGCCATGGCCTGGGGCGATAACAAATCGTAGCCGAACATAGCGGGCTCCCGCTTAAACTCATCAAATATTCTAGCCGTGGCCTCCTTGCCACAGGCGATATCTTTTAAATTCGACAGATCCTCTTTCGCCATATTGATCACGTATACGTCCTGGCAAGCCGCTTCCCCCTCCCGATTACACCGGCCCGCCGCCTGGGCCCGAAATACCGTGGGGAAATCCACATCCACCCCCGCCTCGATCAGCTGCGTGCTGACACAGATCAGCTTTCTGCCATCCGGATGCCGCCGTTTTTCTTCCAGACGCTCTTTTATCATGTGAAGCCTCTCCCGACGGTGATTCGGACACATGGCGTTACTCAAATGATATAGCTCATAGGCTTCCTCCCCCCGCTGTCTCAGTCTCTCTTCGGCGCAGCGATAGACATCCCGCGCCTCTTTTCTTGTGTTAAAAATCGCTAAAATGGAATTCTTCCGCTCCGCCGCTTCCAGGATAAAATCCGCCGCCGCTTCCGCATGGTATCCAGCGTCTGTGCAGCGATTCTGGATTTGCACCCGCTTCAATTGCTGGAATATACCGGCCACATCCTCCACCATATTCGGATGAGCGGTAAGCAAAATAGGCCGCCTGGTTCTGCTCAGCTCCGGCTGCGTCGCCGTACAGAGAACAACCGTCGTATTGGCAACTTCGCTGAGAAAGTTGACAGCGCCATTAAATAAAGAAATACTGTTCACAGGGATCGACTGAATCTCATCGAAAATCACCACCGCGTTGGCATAGCTCTGCATCCGGCGAATGCTCTGCTTTTTCTGGCCGAAAAAGGTTTCCAGAAATTGGACCATAGTGGTGAACACTATTTGCGACTCGAATCGCTCCGTCAAGGCACGATACGCCTTTTCCCGCTCTGTGTAAT
>CAUFVC010000301.1:0-3427 GCA_959029275.1 uncultured Eubacteriales bacterium
GCTCCCTGTAAGTTATCTTGGATCATCCGGTCGACCGCATTGTTGCCGCCGCCCCCGACACCGATGACTTTTATCTGTGCGTTGCCATCCCCCGTATCCATCGTGTCGTTCACATCAAACTCCAACATACAGTTCCTCCTTTTACGCTCCCTCGCGTTGTTTCTTATATAATAATATCTTTTGAGGAATAAATCAAGACGAATATAAAAATTTTCTGCTTTTTTAACAAAAATTTATAGTTTATTCTCGATATAGACCTGTTTGGTAAGATCTTCCACATGGAGGATCCCCGCTATATTCTCATCATTTTCCAGCATCTTCCCGACGGCTTCCATCTTTTGGTCAAAATTGTCAAAACTTCCGCAGCTGACATCCAGGTTGGTGGTGTACAGCATAATCGCATCCAAATTGCTGACATTGATCTCCACGATCTGTTTTGTAAGAGAGTATTTCTGGAGAATCGCGCAGATCTCCAGCACCAACTCATACCGGTCCGCGTCCTTTGTGTTCAACACTTCCCCCAACTTGTAGCTCTCGATCCGCAGGCCCTGTACAATGGGCAGCTCCTCCTCCAGATAATACGTGCTGTCGAGCACATACCCATTTTTATCAATGCAGAGATACGTGCCCATGTGGGGGACATATCCCACCGTCGTTCTCTCCGTCACCTGGACAGTAATCCCATCGGGCCAGTTCAGGTATACGTCGGCCGTATCAATCTTGGGATCCATAGTATGGTCCGCCTTCCAATTGTTGAGCAGATAGCGGAACATATTGGTCCCCTCGACAATGTTTAAGTTATCCATAATTGTCTCTTTGGTAACCTGCTGGTTGCCCTCCACTGTCACCTGAGAAATGGCAAAAAAGCTGCTGTTCAAAAAAAGTAACGCCAGCAGGAGCACCAGCAGGATACACAACAGTATTTTACCTGCCCGATATCTACGCTTAGGTTCCTTGTATCCGATTCGCAATACTTTCGCCATTGGTTTTTACGCTCCTCTATCCTTCGTCAATTTGTGCGCCCAGCGACCTCAAGTCTTCTATAATGTGTTCATAGCCCCGCTCGATATGCTCCGGCTGACAGATCAGGGTCTCGCCCTCGGCGCAAAGGCCAGCCAAAACTAAGGCCGCTCCCCCGCGCAGATCCATAGCGCTGACATTGGCGCCTTTCAACGGCGTCCTGCCCCGGACTACGGCGATTTGCCCCTCCACGGCGATGTCTGCGCCCATGCGGATCAGCTCCGGCACATGCTTATAGCGGGCCTCAAAAATTGTTTCCCGGACGATGCTCGTTCCCTCCGCCTGGGTCATCATGGCCATCAAGGGCGCCTGCAGATCCGTGGGAAATCCCGGATGGGGCAGGGTTTGGATATCCGTGGGCATGAGCGAGGCTGGCGCTATGAGGCTCACCTCTGTTCCGCAATCCAGAACCGTGCAGTTCATCTCCTTCAGCTTCTCCAACAGCGCGACCAGATCCCCTGTCCGCACATTGGTAAGCTCAATGGAACCGCCTGTGGCCGCCGCCGCGATTAAGTAGGTGCCCGCCACGATCCGGTCCGGTATGACCGAATAGCGAACTCCGTGCAGCTGGCTAACCCCCTGGATCGTGATAATATCCGTTCCTGCACCGCTCACCCGCGCTCCCATGGCGACAAGCATATTGGCCAGGTCCACGATCTCCGGCTCTTTTGCCGCGTTACAGATGTAAACGGTCCCCTGGGCGAATACCGCAGCTAACATAATATTCTCAGTGGCGCCTACGCTGGGGAAATCCAGGTTGATCACGCCGCCCTTTGCTTTTCCGCTACAGCGGATCTCCCCATGCTCCTCCTCCACGGAATAGCCCAGCCGCCGCAGCGCTTTCAGGTGGTAGTTGATGGGCCGGTTGCCTATGGAGCAGCCTCCCGGGTAGGAGATGAACACCTCCCCCATACGGGCCAAAACCGCTCCCATCAGAATGATAGAGGACCGCATTTTGTGTACGAGGTCTGCTGGAATCCGCACGGTATCCATCGCGTTAGCCCTGACGCGGATCTGGGATCCGTCAATCATAACTTGACATCCCTGTGCTCTCAAGATCTCAACCATTGTCTCTACGTCTAAAATATGGGGACAGTTTTCCAGCATTACATCATCGGCTGTCAGCACGGACGCCGCCAAAATCGGCAGCACCGAATTTTTTGATCCCTGCACTTTAACCTGCCCATGCAGACGATAACCCCCCCGCACGCTTATCTTCTTCATAGTGCGCCTCCAAATACGTCTTCTACTATAGACTATTCGGAGGACGGGGAGTGGGTTACGGCGGACAAAATAAAATCTTTTGGCCTCAAATTCCTCGGGGTTGCGCCCTACCCCGCGCTGTTTCTGCGGGTGTACTGGGATATATTTAGCAGGATCCCCATACTTGCCATGAGAAACAAAAGAGAGGAACCGCCGTAGCTGATGAAGGGAAGTGAGATTCCCGTGGCGGGTATGGTGTTGGTATTGACGGCCACGTTGAGCACAACCTGGATCGCCACCTGCCCTACAAGGCCGGCAGCCACAAGGGAGGTGAACCGGTTGGGCGCATAGATGCAGATCTTAATGCCATGCCAGATCAAGAGGAAGAACAGCAGCAACACGACGCCAGCGCCAAACAACCCCAACTCTTCACAGATGATAGAAAAGATAATATCATTGTGGGCTTCCGGTATAAAGCCCAACTTCTGTATACTCTGCCCCAATCCTACGCCAAAAATACCTCCGGAGCCTACGGCGTACAGAGATTGAATAATCTGGTAGCCTTCGTTCTGTGCGTAGGCCCACGGGTCCATCCACGCCCACACACGGCCGGCGCGGTAGGCGTATGCCTCCGCAAATTTTTGCAGGATGTCCGGCAAATACTCCGATGGAATCTTTGGCAGAACCACTAGGAATACCCCCACAGCGATGATGGGGATGCCTACGCAGAACAGGTGCTTCAGCCGCACACCGCCGACAAACATAATGATGACGCCCATGGCAGCGATAATAATAGCGCTGGACAGATTCTCAATAAAGACCAGAACCGTTGGGACCATCAGGACGATCAGCAATTTAAAAAATGTTTTGAGACTTGTGATATCCTCCCCGTGTTTATCCACAAGGTAGGCCATGTACAGGGCAACGGCGATTTTAGCCAGCTCTGCCGGCTGAAAGCTGAGACTGCCCACCCCCAGCCACCGCTGGGAGCCATTCTTTTCTGATCCGACGAGCAAGACTAGAACCAGACAGATATTGGCCAAAATATAGGCGGGAAATGCCAGCTTTTTGAAAGCCGCCAGGGGAAATTTGGACGCCACGACCATAGCGACGACGCCGATGCCTAGCCACATAATCTGGCGGCGAAAGAAATGGAAGCTGTCGCCAAACTTGTTGTATGCAGAATAGTAACTGGAGCTGGTAA
>CAUFVC010000302.1:0-3416 GCA_959029275.1 uncultured Eubacteriales bacterium
GTATAGGGGTTGTCTCTAGGTAAGACTACCCATAACTGAACCTCATTGTACAATGGCTTACTTATACTATATTAGGGCTGGCACAAAATGTGAAACATTTTACTTTTCAACTTCGGATACAGATTTTTCAGCAAAGGTGCGGTTAATGATGGCCTCGTATTCAACGCGGTTGTTCAGGGTTCCGGCGTATTCCAAAACATCCTGAATGAGATCCAGCGATTCTTTTTCAAACACAGGCGTGGCGATCCATGTGTCTTGCTCCAGATAGCGGGAGACGATGTTGGTGAGAGTTTCAAGATCCGTCTCTTTAAACTGTGGTTGGATAGCTTGTGCAATTTCTTCCGCAGAGTGCGTCTGACACCAGAGGAGGCCCTTGTAGATGGCGTTTGTGAAGCCTTGCGCTAATTCTGGCTTTTTGTCGAGGAAAGACTGGGTGGTCATATACACGGTATAGGGAACATACCCGGAATCGACGCCGAGGGATGCGACTACATACCCACTTCCTGCCATTTCTAGAGTGGTAGCGCCGGGTTCAAACTCCGTGGTATAGTCTCCTGTCCCGCTTGTGAAGGCCCCCGCTGTGGCGGATAGATCCAGGTTGGTGATGATCTCCACATCTGTCTTGGGGTCCAGCCCATTCTGGTGCAGAATGTATTCCAAGATCATTTCCGGCATTCCGCCTTCCCGTCCGCCGATGATGGTAGTGCCGCGCACTTTATCCCAGGTGAAATCGGGATCGGCCTCCCGGCCCACAAGAAAGTTGCCGGCACGCTGTGTCAGCTGTGCAAAGACAATCGGCACATCCTCGCGCCCTTCATTGTGTACGTAGATAGCAGCCTCCGTTCCACACAGCGCAACGTCAGCGTTCCCAGATAAAACGGCTGTCATGGATTTGTCAGCTCCGTATCCGACATCAACTTTCAGGTCAATGCCCTCCTCTTCGAAGAATCCTTTCTCCATGGCCACATACTGGGGAGCATAGAAAATGGAGTGAACGACCTCGTTTAGAGTGAGAGTGGTGAGCTTGGCGTCGTCTTTTTTCTGGCAGCCGGTTGCCAGGGTGCCGATGAGCAGACAGGATGCCATTAATACGGTAAAGAGTTTTTTCATGTGGATACCTCCGTTATCAGCTTTACTCTTTATCCTATGCCGAAGAAAAGTGCGGGGTGTCAGAAGACAAGATAAAAACAAACTTTTTTCTTACATCGGTTGAAGTTCGTCCGAAAAAGGGGTATAATGGTAAAAGCTAGCATAGAGAAAGGAGAGCGTCCATTATGAAGCAACATTTTAAGGATTTGGTACAGGGTGTAAAGAAAGCCTACGGCGCCGTATATGATAAGACCGCCGAGACGGTGGATATGGCGAAGCTGGAGGTTGAAACCAAAAAGACGTTGAGCAACCTTGACAAGGAGTATAAGGCATTAGGGCAGATCGTATATCAGGTCGAGATGGGCTCCTTGACCCGGGACGATCAGATTGTGGCCGCCGCCTGCAAGCGCATTGAAAAGTGCCTGACCCGGCTGGAAGAGCTGAACGGTGAGAAGGCGAAGAAGAAGGAGTCGAAAAAACAGAGCAGACAGGAGAAGAACGCAGATAAGGCTGGCGAGGAAGCGAATGAGGAGGAAGCGCATCCTCAGCGGAATGAGGAGGGATACTTTGTATTGAAGTTCTGTCCCTTCTGTAAGGTCGGCAATCATCCCGATGCTGTGAAATGCGTCAATTGCGGCCGCGAATTTTAGTATTCCACAGACAGGAAACGGAGGCTATGTAGGTGACCTTTGCACAGAACATGCTGCTGTATCCGGATGGGGATCGCGAGAAGCTTCAACGTCAGCTTCGGCGTCGGAAAGCAGTGAATCTGTATTGTGTCTGCGTCTGTCCAAACCATCCGTATCCTTTTGAGATCTTCGAGGCTAAAGAGCTGTACAAGGCGCTGAAACAGGAGAAAGAGTATCATGTGGTGGCGGTGGCCAGACATGAGGAGGAGGCGCTGAGCATGATTGTCGGCCTGATGGAATGCCTGCTAGAACGGGATCCCCAGCTTCGACGCATGAAAGAGACCATAGGGGAGATTTATCGATGAGCTGGATGCGCAGATTGTTGGGCTCAGTTTTTTCATTGAGCCTGTTGTTGGTATTATTTTTTACCGCCTTTCAGGGAGTGATTTTTAATAAGGGATATATTGAGTCCGAGATGAGAAAGCTGAATATTGCGCAGAGCGTCCAGATGGAGGAGTCAGATCTTCTGGAGCTTTTTTGGGAGATGCTGGACTATCTCTCCGGTAAGCGGGAGGATCTGGTGATCGAAGCGCCCATTGCGGGGGAAGTCAGAGAGGCGTTCAATGATCGGGAAAAGCAGCATATGGTGGATGTGAAGGGGTTGTTTGACGTCGGATTTGCCGTCCGAAATGGCAGTCTTGTCGTTATGATCGGCACCGTTGCCGTCGCTGCGTTTTGGAGAGGTCGCCGGAGAGAGATCTGGAGAACATATGGCAAGTCCCTTAGCATTGTATTCGGAGCTTTTTTTGCGGTGGTGGCTATATTGGTTATCCTGTTTATGTACGATTTCAATCGATATTTTACGATTTTTCATCTCCTCTTTTTTGACAATGATCTCTGGATACTGAATCCCGCCACCGATTTGATGATCAATATTGTGCCGGAACCCTTTTTCTATGATACGGCCATGGCGATCGGGTTAAGCTTTCTGATCCCGGCGTTCTGCATTTTTGCCGGCAGCATTCTCTATTGGGTGTGCTCCGTTCGAAACCGAAAGAGAAAGGAATGAGGCCATGGGTGTCGTCCTGACGATAATCTTGACGCTTGTCTGGATTTTGTTGAGCATTCTGGGACTGATCCTTTTGATTTTGCTGATCCTTCTTCTTTCACCGGTTACCTATTCCTTTGCGGCGGAGAAGAAATCGGATGCCGCCTGGGTGAACGTGCGCGCAGACTGGCTATTTCATCTGATCCGATTTCGTCTCGCATGGCGGGAGGGAAAGCTGGTCTGGGGTTTGAAGATCGCTTGGAAGACGGTTGCCTCGGATTCTCCGGCTGGCGAGGAAGAGCCAGAAGAGAAGAAACCGACAGATTTGCAGGAGCCGTCTGTGGATTTGGAGGAGCCGCAGAACCAGGGCGATTCGACGCCCATTGAGCCGCCGCCGTCATCCCATGGGCCATCCTCTCACGACGAGCCGCAGGAAGAGCGGAAGGGCGGTAAGGGAGGCCGGATCCGGGAGCTTAAGAATAAGTTGCTGGAGTTTCGGGAAAAGCTAGATGCGTATCCCGAGAAAATGGAAACCTTTGCGGTGTTGTGGAAGTTGATAAAAAGACTTTTGAAGGCGCTCCTGCCCAGAAAGTTTCAGGCCCGCGTTCAGTTTGGAATGGAAGATCCCGCGGTCACGGGGTATATAC
Organism: uncultured Eubacteriales bacterium; assembly: GCA_959029275.1. Classification (GTDB taxonomy): domain Bacteria; phylum Bacillota; class Clostridia; order Lachnospirales; family Bianqueaceae; genus Bianquea. The sequence goes on from CAUFVC010000302.1 coordinate 3,414, forward strand.
TAG
>CAUFVC010000303.1:0-3407 GCA_959029275.1 uncultured Eubacteriales bacterium
CCCTGGAAGTCGGCGCCGTAGTTGTTGCCGCCCCTGCGGAAAACGTGGTGCGGGAGCGCCCTGTCCCCGGAGATGTGGTAATCCTTCTGGGCGGCCGCACCGGCCGGGACGGTATCGGCGGCGCCACCGGATCTTCCAAGAGCCACAACCGCAAGTCTTTGACTACTATGGCCTCGGAGGTGCAGAAGGGCAATGCCCCCGAGGAGCGGAAGATTCAGCGGCTATTTCGCAACCCGCAGGTGAGCCGTCTGATCAAGATCTGCAACGATTTTGGGGCCGGCGGCGTCTGCGTTGCCATTGGAGAGCTGGCGCCGGGCCTGTTTATTCATCTGGATCAGGTTCCTAAGAAATATGCGGGATTGGATGGAACGGAGCTTGCCATCTCGGAATCCCAGGAGCGGATGGCTGTCGTGGTTGAGGCGCAGGATGTGGCGGCTTTTCTGGCGGCGGCGGCGCGGGAGAATCTGGAAGCGGTGCAGGTGGCAGAGGTGACGGAGCAGGCAAGGCTGGTCATGCAGTGGAGAGGCCATATCATCGTGGACATGAGCCGTGACTTTCTGAATACCAACGGAGCTCCCAGCTATACAAAGGTGAAGGTGGCAGCGCCGTCGGACGCGCGGCCTGTATCGATCCCCGAAGCAGTTGAAGGAAAAGAGCTGGCTGACGGAATGAAAGAGATCCTGTCAGACTTGAATGTTTGCAGCCAAAAGGGTTTGGTGGAGATGTTTGATTCGTCCATCGGCGCGTCCACAGTCCTGATGCCATACGGCGGAAGCTGCCAGCTGACGCCCATTCAGGCTATGGCGGCGAAGATTCCTGTGGAGAATGGCGAGACGACCACAGCTTCGATGATGGCCTACGGGTATGATCCGGTGTTGTCCTCCTGGAGCCCTTTCCATGGAGCGATCTATGCGGTCATGGAGTCGGTGGCCAAGATTGTGGCGGCGGGCGGCGACTATCGGAAGATCCGGTTTACATTCCAGGAGTATTTTGAGCGGCTGGATCAGGACTCCACCCGGTGGGGAAAGCCATTCGCGGCTCTATTGGGCGCTTATGTGGCCCAGATGCGGCTTGGCCTGGCTTCCATCGGGGGCAAGGATTCCATGTCGGGCTCCTTCCAGGATCTGCATGTGCCGCCGACCTTGGTTTCCCTGGCGGTGGCGGTGGAGTCCACGGAGCACATCCTGACTCCGGAATTTAAGCAGGCCGGCCACCGGGTCATTTTGCTGGAGACGAAACTCGGTGAGGATGGGGTGCCGGACTTTGAGGCGGCCATGGGAATGTACGACAGAGTTGTGGAGGCCATGCGCCAACAGAAAGTGCAGGCGGCTTACGCCATAACAGCTGGCGGGGTTGTGGAGGCCGTGGCGAAGATGGCATTTGGCAACAAAGCCGGTTTCGCCTTTGAGAAATCGGCTGAGGGGTATCTGACCAAGGCGCCGGTCTATGGTTCCCTGGTGCTTGAGCTGGCGGAGGGCGTCAATCCCCGTGAGATTTTTGGAAAGGATTCGCCGGTCCTTCTCGGCGTTGTGGCGGAGGACAGCCTCTTTACGCTGGACGGACAGGTTGTCCTGATGGAGGATGTTTTAGAAGCGTATACGAGAAGGCTGGAGAAGGTCTACAAGACACAGACGAAGGAGACTTCCGACTGCGGGGGAGTGCCGCTGTACACCGAGGCCCAGAAGCGCGTATACGCGGGCAACCGCGTCGCGGGCAAGCCCAGAGTCTTCATACCCGTTTTTCCCGGAACGAACTGCGAATATGATACGGCCAGGGCCTTTGCCATGGCAGGGGCTGAGCCGGATGTGTTTGTATTTCGAAATTTGTCTTCAAGCGATATCACCGAATCCATCGAAGAAATGGAAAAGAGAATCCGCAAAGCGCAGATCCTGATGTTGAGCGGTGGCTTCTCAGCCGGTGACGAGCCGGAGGGGTCGGGCAAGTTTATTGCCACGGTTTTTTCAAATGCGCGTCTCCAGGAGGCGACCATGGAGCTTTTGACGGCCCATGACGGTCTGGCGTTGGGAATTTGCAATGGATTCCAGGCTCTGATCAAATTGGGGCTTGTCCCTTACGGGGAGATCCGCGAGCTGAGCGACGCCTCACCGACGCTGACCTATAATACCATCGGCCGGCATGTATCCTGCATGGTCAACACGCGAGTCGTGTCGAGTCTGTCGCCGTGGCTGGCAAAATCAGAGCCTGGGGAGATTCACACTATCGCGGTTTCCCACGGCGAGGGCCGCTTTGTGGCCTCGAGGGAAGTGCTGGAGAAGTTGAAGGCGGCGGGACAGATTGCGACGCAGTATGTGGACGCCAAGGGCAACCCTTCCATGGAGGTTCCGCATAATCCCAACGGGTCCATGTGGGCGATTGAGGGTATCACCTCCCCCGATGGCAGGGTGCTTGGCAAGATGGGGCATTCTGAGCGCATCGGAAACCAGGTGGCGAAAAATATTCCGGGCCAGAAGGATCAAAAGATTTTCCGCGCCGGCGTCGAATATTTCCTAGCATAGATGAGAAAAATTTAAAGACGGTTCCGTAGGTGAACCGTCTTTCCTATATCCGGGGTGTACAGCCGATTGAGGCGGAAGGAGGCAGGCATGACAGAAAAGGAGAGAGTGGAGGCGCTTCGCCTTCGCATGGGGCAAGAGCAGATCGATACGTATATCATCCCCACCGAGGATGACCATCAGAGCGAATATGTGGCAGAGTATTGGAAAGTCCGCCAATGGCTCAGCGGGTTTACAGGATCGGCGGGAACCTTGGTGGTGACACAGAAGGAGGCTGGCCTTTGGACTGACGGGCGGTATTACATTCAGGCGGAGGCGCAATTGCAGGGGACGGATATCCGGTTGTTTCGGGACGGCGAGCCGGGGGTTCCGAATTATATGGCCTGGATCAAGGATCACACGCCTGCGGGGGGGACGGTTGGGTTTGATGGGCACACCTTTAGCGCGGCGGCCGTCAAGTCGATGGGGAGGCTTTTTCAGGACAGACAGCTGAAATTGGACGGCTCCGTAGATTTGGCGGGGGAGCTGTGGGGAGACAGGCCGGCTCTCCCCGGAGGGCTGGTGAAGGATTTGCCGCTGGAATATGCCGGGGAGACGCGGGCCGAAAAGCTTCGCCGGCTGCGCGCCCATATGGAAACCCAAGGCGAAGCATACTGGATCCTCGCATCCCTGGATGCCATCGCCTGGCTTTTTAACATTCGAGGGGAAGATGTCCATGATACGCCGGTTGTATATGCGTATGCGTGTATTGGCTGCACAAGTGCGGCACTGTTCGTAGATTCTGCCAAGATGCCATCGGAGCTGGCGGTGGCTCTCCTGGAGGATCAGGTGGTTGTGGAGCCCTACGACAGTCTCCCGGAGTATCTGTCTAAGCAGCCAAAGGGTTGCGTCGCC
>CAUFVC010000304.1:0-3373 GCA_959029275.1 uncultured Eubacteriales bacterium
GATACGATAATTTTGATATCCAGACGGCTACCTGCGCTGTGGCGCCCATGGCGAAAGAGCCGCGCAAAGTTCTCATCGACGAGCTGAAGACATTGCTGGCGCTGTCTTACGGAAGCCATGAGGTTCACACCTACCTCTGGAACGACGCTCGAAAATTGAAAGAGATCGGCTTAGAGGCGGAAGGCTTTGTCCGGCTGAAAAATTCCGTATCGCCGGACATTGATCTGCTGCGCTGTGACCTAACGCCAGCGCTGCTGTGTACCGTGGAGAAGAATCGGAGCTATGCGCCCGAATTCAGCATCTTTGAAATTGGCAGCGTCGTGGCGGGAGTCGATGATGAGGGGCTAGCCAAGGAGGAACGGCGGCTCAGCGTGATCTTTTATGGCCGCCGGGCGGAGGAAGAGGCGCTGCTCATGAGGGCAAAAGGGTTTGTGGAAAGCATTGCCAGCGCCTTTTACAATGAAAAATTCTCCTATTATGCCGTGACGGGAACGCCAAAGCCCTGGATGCATCCCTACAATGCGTTTCAGATCTCCTTTGGACAGACACCGCTGGGGCTCATGGGAATCGTCCACCCGCAGGTGACGGAAAAGATTGATAAAAAGGCTTCGATTGTTGCGGTTGAGCTCAATGTGGATGTGCTGAGCAAAATCGCCAAGGCGATGCCCCAATACGGGGAACCGAGCAAATTTCCAAGCGTAACGGCGGACCTGAGCTACTTGATCGCGTCGGAGGTCCCGTATTCTGCCTTCCAGAGTATGGTGGAAACGCTGGAATTGCCGTATTTAGAGAGCTATGAGCTGGTGGGAATCTATCAGGACCCCGCCTGGAAGAGACAAAAGAGCGTGACGATTCGATTTGTCTTCTGTTCGCAGGAGAGGACGCTGGAGAGCGAGGAAGTTCAGACCCTCGTCAACCGGCTCATCGAAGCGGGCGAAAAGATGGGAGCGCAGGTCAAGGACAGCTGACGCGGCGCGGACAAAGGGAGATCAGGCAGGGGAGAGCCCTCTGCCTGATCTTTTCAAAAAAGGGATTGACAAATGATAGGAAATACGGTATTATATATGAGCGTTAAAAATTTGATGTAGGGGTATAGTTCAGTCGGTAGAACGTCGGTCTCCAAAACCGGATGTCGAGGGTTCGAGTCCTTCTGCCCCTGGTCCCGTGCAGTTTGCGCGAATGGCTGCATGAATATCAAGACAGATCGTGCCTAAGATTGCCTTTGTCGAGGGGGTCGGGGGCGCGGTTTTTTTGTCTAGAAGAGTATCAGTATCCCGGTGTGGGCCGCGATAAAGATCAGCGATACTGACGTTCCGCCGACGGATCGTGAGGTGTTACGATGGCTTTAGAAAATAAATTGGGAATTGCCGATTCGGCAGAGCTCGCCCGCGAGGAGGAGCGCATCAGCAAGAAAAAGGCTCTCGAATTGTTTGAGACAGGATTGCTGGGTAAGCTTGAAGCCGGAACATTTTCCGCGCTCAGAGCGATCCATAAGTACCTTTTCGATGCGATCTACGATTTCGCCGGAGAAATGCGAACGGTCAATATGGCAAGGGCAACTTCCGCTTTGCGCCCCTGATGTATCTGAAAGCGGCGCTAGATAATATCGATAGAATGCCCCAGTCTACTTTTGAGGAGATCATCGAAAAGTATGTGGAAATGAATATCGCCCACCCCTTCCGGGAAGGCAACGGCAGAAGCACACGCATCTGGCTCGATTGCATCCTGAAGAAGGAACTGGGCATGGTGGTGGATTGGAGCCAGGTTGATAAGGAAGACTACCTTCTCGCCATGGAGCGCAGCCCGATCCGCGATATTGAGATCAAGTACATCCTGAGGGCTGCCCTCACCGATAAAACAGGTGACCGCCAGGTTTATATGAAAGGCATCGACCACAGCTATTACTACGAGGGGTATAACGAGTTTAAGACCGAAGAACTTTGCAATCAGTATAGGCAAGACAGGAGGGACAGACAGTGCCAAGAATCTTAGAAGGATATGCAGCGGAGGGAAAGGTCCTACCCTATGGGAAGTTTAAGCCTTTTCTTGATTTGAGAGACGGAGGCGTCTGGGACGCGCTGACGGGCGAGCAAAGGGCAGAGCTCATCCGGAGAGGGGAAGAAAGCCTTGCGGCGGAATATCCCCTTTTGACCGCCGGGCTGTATCGGGAATTTCGCCGCACCGGCAATCGAAGCCACTACGAGGACGTCTATTTCAAGCGGCGCCAGATGGTACTCCATCTTATGGTGGCAGAGTGCCTGGAAGGGCAGGGGCGCTTTGTGGACAAGCTCATCGACGGGCTCTGGGCGATCTTGGAGGAGACCTCCTGGGTGATCCCCGCCCACAACACATCGCTGGACGGTGCAGAGTATAAGCTGCCGGACGCTTACCGGGGAGAGATCCGGTATGTAGACTTATTTGCGGCGGAGACCGGGTCGCTGTTGGCATGGGTCTACCACTTTTTACAGGGGGTGTTGGAGGGAGCGGCGCCCCATGTAATCGTGGACCGGATGCGGTATGAGCTGAACCGGAGGATACTGGAGCCGTATCTCCAATATGATATGCCCTGGATGGGACTCGATGGGGGATTTGTAAATAACTGGAATCCATGGATTGTCTCCAATATGTTGGCGGTCGCAGCGCTCTGCGAAGAAGAGCAGGTGCGGCGGGAGGCGGTGGTCACGCGCTCCCTACAGATATTAGATTTTTTTGCCGCCTCCTACGATGACGATGGCGGGTGTGACGAGGGGCCGAGCTATTGGGGGGAAGCCGGAGCCGCCTTCTTCGACGCCTTAGAGATCCTCTATGACATGACGGGGGGAGAGCTGGACATTTTGCAGCAGCCGCTAGTCCGCGCCATGGGCGAGTACATAATGAAGATGTATATCCACGACAACTATTTTATCAATTTCGCAGACTGTCATGGACAGATTCAGGTGGATTCCTTTATGATAGCGCGATTTGGGCGCCGGGTAAAAAGCGAGAGTCTGGAGGCTTTCGCCGTGTCCCGGATTGGTTCGGAGGGAAAGCCAGGCTTTGAAAACTGCTACAATCTCTACCGGCGATTAAAAAATCTCTGGGACGTACCCCGATTCGAAGGCTCCGCTGGGTATACCCCCAAGACATTCGAATATCTGGCAGGAATCCAGATTGTCGCCATGCGGGAGCAACCGCGGTCCGACAAAGGTTTGTACGTTGCGGTCAAGGGCGGACACAATGGGGAGAGCCATAACCACAACGATGTAGGGAATTTCATCGTGTACTGTGACGGGATGCCGGTTGTGATCGACGCCGGTGTGGACACATATACGGAAAAGACCTTTAGCCCACTGCGATATACCATTTGGTCCATGCGGTCCTCCTACCATACGCT
>CAUFVC010000305.1:0-3370 GCA_959029275.1 uncultured Eubacteriales bacterium
GGAAACCATCACGCGCTCCCGGGACAAAAAATGGGATGCGATTGACAAAAACTTTAAAATCAGTTAGGAGGCTATCATCATGGCGAGAGACATTGCAAACAAATATTGGGATGAAGAATTGGAGACACTCCCCAGGGAAGAACTGGAAAAACGGCAGCTCGCGGACTTGAAAGAGATCGTCAAGTTCGCATATGATAACGCCCCCTATTACAAGCGCTCCTTTGACGAGGCCGGCGTTGCCCCGGAGGATATCCGAGAGCTTACGGATATTCAGAAGTTTCCGTTTATCGACAAGAAGACGCAGCGCGATACGCAGGGTGTAGGCTCTTTCCTCGGAGAACTGTGCGCTGTCCCCGAGGAGGATGTGGTCTTCATCTCCACTTCGTCAGGTTCCACCGGCGTTCCGACCATGAGCCCGTTTACGAAGAAGGATTTCGATGAATTTCAGGATACCGAAAGCCGCTGGTTCTGGCAGATCGGTATGCGGCCCAAGGATCGCTATGTCCATGCCCTTAACTTTTCTCTGTATGTCGGTGGGCCGGATGTCATCGGCGCACAGAATCTAGGCGCCCTCTGCATCTGGGGCGGCACTCTTCCCAGCGAACGGCTGCTGTTCGTGCTGAAAACCTACCAGCCGACTATCATCTGGACCAGCCCCTCCTATGCATGGCAACTGGGTGAGAAGGCGCTAAAATGCGGCATTGATCCCAAGAAAGACCTATCCATCAAAAAGATCATCGTAGCGGGAGAGTTGGGCGGCTCCATCGACGCAACAAGAAAGGCGATCGAGGATCTGTGGGGCGCGGAGGTCTATGATTTCTATGGGCTGTCGGATATATTCGGCGCCTGCGCGGCCATGTGTGAGGCGAAGGACGGACTTCATATTGCCGAGAACCACATTCTTGTGGAAACCGTGGATATCCATACAGGTGAGATATTGGAGCCCGGTCAGGTTGGCGAGTTGGTCTTCACCACGCTGCGCAAACATGCCCGGCCATTGATCCGATTCCGCACCGGCGATATCGGCTGGATTGACAATACCCCCTGCTCCTGTGGCCGCACTCATGGCCGCATTCATATCAGCGGTAGAAAAGATGACATGTTCATCGTGTCGGCGGTCAACGTCTTCCCCAGCGACATTGAAGCGGTGATTCGGGAGCTACCCGGCATCACCGGCGAATACCTCATCCGCGTATTCGACAAGGACTTTACATGCAAGTATTCTGTCGAAATTGAAAAGAACGCGGATAATCCCGAATCTGACGATACAGTGGCGGCAAGAGTCTCCGACGCGCTCAAAGCGCGTATCGGTGTGAAGCCCTACAGCGTGATTGTTCACCCGGACGGCGGGCTGGATACACGTTCCGAACATAAATCCAAGCGCATCATCGACGAGCGCAAGCTGGACTTTACCATTTAAGCGGAGGTGTATAAAAATGCCAGAGCTTTCAAAACGGACCGCGGTGTTTACTGACTCCGTCATTCGCCGGATGACGCGGGTATCCCTTCAATACGGGGCCGTCAATCTATCCCAGGGATTTCCCGATTTTGAGCCGCCCCGCGAGATTCTTCAGCGCCTCGCCGAGGTTTCCCGGGAGGACTTCCACCAATACTCCATCACCTGGGGCGCGCAAAACTTCCGCGAGGCCCTGGCAGAAAAGCAGTCGCGGCTCATGGGCCGACAGATTGATCCCAACCGCGAGATTGTCGTCACCTGCGGAAGCACGGAAGCGATGATGGCCGCCATGATGACGGTGGCGAATCCCGGAGACAAAGTGATCGTGTTCTCACCGTTCTATGAAAATTACGGTGCAGATGCGATCCTCTCCGGCGCGGAACCGATCTATGTGCCCCTGTACCCCCCGGAATTCAACTTCAACGTAAATGAGCTGGAGGCGGCCTTTCAGCAGCATCCAAAAGCACTGATCCTCTGCAACCCCTCCAATCCCTGTGGCAAAGTCTTCACCTATGACGAGCTGAAGATCATTGCGGACTTTGCGGGGACGTATGATACCTTTGTGATCACCGACGAGGTGTATGAACATATCGTCTACGAGCCAAACCGTCATATCTACTTCGCCTCTTTGCCGGGCATGTGGGACCGCACCATCTCCTGCAGCTCTCTTTCCAAAACCTATTCCATCACGGGGTGGCGGCTGGGCTATATCATCGCCCCCGCACCTATTGTGGATGTAGCCAAAAAAGTTCACGATTTTCTAACCGTCGGCGCCGCCGCCCCCCTACAGGAGGCAGCGGTGACGGGCCTCAAGTTCGGAGATGCCTATTATACATGGCTCCGGGACAAATACACAAAAAAGCGCGATCTATTCCTGAGCGGCCTTGACGATTTGGGTATTTCCCATACTGTGCCCCAGGGGGCGTATTATATCCTGCTGGATATTTCTGAATTTGGGTTCGACTCCGATCTGGAATTCTGCGAGGTCCTTGCCCGGGATGTGGGAGTCGGCGCGGTTCCCGGATCAAGTTTTTTCCGTGAAAATGTCAACCATCTGATCCGGCTGCACTTTGCCAAGAGGGATGCCACCCTGTATGAAGCGCTGAATCGGCTGGACAGCCTGCGAAAAAAGATCCCCGCGCGGAAAGGGTAACCATACCGGTCCGGCCAGGGATTAAACTCTAGAATTACAATAGGCGGTCACCCTGATGAGAGGGTGACCGCCTTGTGCCTATTCTATGATCCGGTTGTCGGCCAGGATGTCGGGCTTGTATCTCATGCTGTCTGCTTCCGTTAACTGGCGGATAACCTTGCATGGACATCCCGCCGCAAAGGTGTGAGGCGGGATGTCTTTTACAACCACGCTGCCCGCTCCGATCACACAGTCGTCTCCGATGGTGACGCCGGAGCACACTACGACGTTGGCGCCAAACCAACAATTGTTGCCGATCTTGACCGGCTTGGCATAACACAAGCGCTTTACGTTGCCATCCTTGTCGAGCATGGCGTTGCGCTCTCCCGGCAGCATCGGGTGGACCGGCGTCACAATGGTCACGTTGGGGCCAAAATTGCAGTAGTCCCCGATGGTGACGCTGGCATCGTCCTGCACCGTCAGATTGTAATTGCCAAAGAAATGCGACCCAATCTTCGTATGGCGTCCATAGTGGAAGAAAATTGGCCCCTGCATAAAGCCTTCCTCCCCTATCTCCCCCACAATCTGGCGGATCAACTCCTGCCGCTTTTCTGTCTCATCCTCATAGGTTCTGTTATACTCTGTACACAGATTGTGGGAGCGCAGTTTCATACGTTTTAACTCAGGATCCCCCGGGCAAAATAGGATCCCTTCCATGATTTTTTCTTCTTCACCCATCGGCCTTTGCCCTCACTGTATGTCACACGGTTATCTTGACCTTG
>CAUFVC010000306.1:0-3361 GCA_959029275.1 uncultured Eubacteriales bacterium
CGGGAACGGTGTAGACGGTTCTTCCTTCGGAACGCTCAATATGCGATTCCTCGATCTTGTATACATTGCCCGTGAGCAGATCGACCCAAACGGGATTTTGAATCGGATTCCCTGCCACCGACACGGTTGCCTGCCTGGTAATGTTGTCATTGGAGGGCATGGCGGAAGCATCCCAGAAAACGACGACCGGCGTGTCGGTCTCACGATCCTTCCAGTCATAAACGACACAGTTTTCCACCCCTTGCAGCGTAGAGCCGGTCCGTTCGGGAGAGAGGCATTCCAAGGCGTCGTTGAAGACCGACACTGCATTCTGAATTGCATAATATTCCGTCTTCCCCTTGAGCACGCGGAAACCGTCGGCCTGCCCCGCAGTCTTCAAAAGGCCGTATCGGAGCAATCCGTAGTGCCGCTTCACGGCTCTGTATTCGAGATCGCAAAGATGGAACACCTCGGTATCGTCACCGTGACCCAGATCGCCGAGCGACCGGCGCAAATCATACTTGGCTTGAGTCAGCTCGGTCCAGAACACATTCGAAAGAGCGCCGTTCCGACACCATTCGCTTTGAGTGCCGCCCTCTCCCTGCATGAGCCTTATATTCGGAGTGTGTCGGGCCACAATCCTGCGGCTCTCCTCGACTTCCTCATATCCCGCATCGGGATTGTGTTTATAGTGATGATAGGCGATGGTGTTAAAAAGATAGGCTTTACCCCGTTTTTCAAGCTCTTTGACAAAGGGCTCGATCCACTTCGGATCAGCCTCCGTCAAGGCGAATGCCGCAATCCTGGCGTCGGGGATGATACCGCGCAGAATCTCGGCTGTGCGGACGGCAAAGTCCGTCGCCTGCTCTATGGTGTTGCCCGAAGTCTTGCCGTTTGGCTCGTTCCAAATGCACCAGTCGATCACCACGCCCTTGTAATGTTCCGCTATTGCCCGAACCCATCTGTCCCAGGCGGCAAGGCCCTCTTCGGACGAGGGGAACCCGGCGTTGAGATGGCGTCCGCCGCCGCCCTCATAGGCGGGGTTGCCGTAGCTGAGCTCCATCCACACGTCCACGCCCATTCTCTTGGCATCCAGCACGCACTGGTCGAGCCATGCGAAATCATACATTCCGGGGTCTTTTTCGCAGCGAGCCCATCCCGCCTGCTGACGGATGCGCGCGATGCCCAGAGGGGCGACATAACCGCGAACAGCCCGCCAATCGGCATGTTCTCGGTCCATGCCGCCGCAGTCGAGCGTCCAGCGCGACGAGGAGATTTCCGACACGGATTTCGGTCGCAGAGTACCCATGATCTCCATATCGATCTTGATGTCGGTCTGGACTCTGGTAGGGCTGTCGTCAATCACGACGCCCGGAGTATGCATCGTCGCAGCCAACATAGTTGCTAACAGAATATTCATTTTCAAGGAGTATTAGTAGGTTTTTTGATACATACAGAGACGTCCGCCGTCGACCACATGGTTGGAGCCGGTGATGAACGAAGCGTTTTCGCTGCACATGAAGAGGATTACATCCACCAATTCATCAAGCTCGGCGGCACGGCCCAGAAGCGTGGGCATTCCGGACATGGCCGCACGCGAGAGTACGGGACCGGGAGTGACGCAGAGCGCCCTCACCCCATGAGGGGCCCCTGCGATGGCAAGCCCCTTGACGAAGTTGAAAAGGCCCGATTTGGCGGTGCCGTACATCGCACCCGTGCCGTCGCCCTCAAACCCGGTCACGGAACCGAGAATGACGATGACGCCGGACTTCTTCGCAACCATTTGAGGCATCAGCGCCCTCGAAAAATAGACGGGGCCTTTGAGGTTCACGTCCAGTCCCCAGTCGATCACCTCTATCGGCTGTTCGTAAAAGGGAACCATGCTGTTCAGGCAGCGAGCCTCGTATCCTCCGGCACACGCCACAAGACAATCGGCGCCTCCCAGCTTTTCAGCCTCGGCGGCAACCTCCATTGCATAGCCGAAATCGCGGACATCCCCCTTCATGGGGACAGCGGCCCCGCCGATGGCTTCGGCCTCCGCTTTCAACATCGCTTCGTTGACGTCACACATGATGACCTTCGCGCCGAGCCGTACAAATTCTTTCGATGCATAAAGCCCCATTCCGCTTGCGGCGCCTGTCACTACGACAAGCTTGCCGCCAAATTCAATCTCTTTCATTATCGGTAGTATTTCTTTACGAATTTCATCATATCGTCATAGCATTTGTCGAGTTCAGCCTTCTGAATCCCGGTAAGCTCGATGTCGCGGAGTACCCACTTCGATTTATTTTCTTTCGTGTATGTCCCATGCGCACCGTCGGGTTCCGCCGCATAGGTTCTGGATAGCATATTGCCGAACAGCCCGAGGCGCACGAGGTAATAGAGCGAATAGCCGCGAAGACTGTCGTAGGGCAGGAACCTTTGGTCTATCAAAAGACGGTAAAGCGCATATGCTTCGGTGAGACGCCCCTTTTTATCCCCCTCCTTCATCGACTTCCAGATCATTGAGACGATCGGAGCATAAGCTACTCTCTCCGAGATGAGACCGGCAGTGCCGATCTGACGCCGCTGGTAAAGCCATTGCCACCCGCCCCATGCCGAGAATACGGTTTTAATCGCATCGCGGGCTTCGAGCTCGCTCTGCTGCCGGGCGTTGGCCTCCAATTTGTCGGACTCCTCCTTGATCCAGCCATAGATGTCGGGATACTTTCGGGCAAGTCCCACAAGAAAGTCGACACTCGGCGTCGGACAGGCGTCGTTCACGTATGTCTGGATAATGACAGGTCTCCTGGCCACCTTGGCGAGTGCATCGAAATAGGCCTGCTGTTCGGCTTCGGTGGCGCCATAATAGGGAGGACGCGCCGCAAGGACGATATTGACGCCCGATTCGGCAGCAAGTCTCTCGGCCTCACGGGCGAAGACGAGCATCTCCTCGGTGTCGTCTCCGTTGACCCCGAGGGCGAGAACGGTCTTCGTCGGATTTTTCCGCCACTCCCCGACTAAAGCCGCCATGCCGGCGAAACGTTCCTCCTTTGTCAAAAGGTCCACCGAGTCGTTCGATTGAGGCCATATCACTCCGGCCGTATCCCATTGGGCGGCGAAACGCGCCTCCTTGATCAAACTCGGATAATCGACCGTCCCGTCGGCATGGTATGGAGTCGAAAGGATGAGGAAAGGCCCCTCGATGTTCGCGGCAATCAGCAGCTGCGAAGCTACCAGAAAATAAAAGGCAAAAAATAATTTTTTCATATCATAAACGTTATCTCCAGTATACTTCCGCAGGATTCTGTCCGAAATTCGGATCGGACTTGTTCACATCCAAACAGGTGTTATATATGAGTTCATCGTAGGGATAGGAGCTGATCAATCCTTTGCGCACGAG
>CAUFVC010000307.1:0-3357 GCA_959029275.1 uncultured Eubacteriales bacterium
CACAAATAGCTCTTTTGGCAGAAGTTTGCCCCGTCGCTGACGCTCCGGAATGGAGAGTAGTATGAAAAAAAGTCACTCTGACAGACTCTTTGACGCCATCAATCTGGGGATTTTGGTTTTAATCTGTGTTATTATGGTCTATCCCCTATACTTCATCATCATCGCATCTTTATCCGACCCCTACGCCGTGTCCGCAGGGCAAGTTTTCTTCTGGCCCAAGGGAATATCCCTGGATGCCTATGGAAATGTATTTAAGAATCGGTCCATCTGGACCGGCTACCGGAACACCATCCTGTATACTTTTGCGGGAACCCTCTACAACCTGGCGCTGACCATACCCGCCGCCTATGTTCTGAGCAAAAAGAGGCTGCCCGGCCACAACGGTTTGTCCTGGTTTTTCTTTATCACCATGTACTTCTCTGGCGGTATGGTGCCCAGCTACATACTGATGAACAAATTGCAGCTTTTGAACACGCCCTGGGCGCTGATCATTGGCACTGGGGTCAGCTGCTATAATTTAATCGTAACCCGGCAGTTTTTTTCAAGCTCCATCCCCGAATCCCTCTACGAGGCGGCGTCCATCGACGGCGCTTCTGAATTTACGTATTTTTTCCGGATCGCCATCCCTCTGTCCATGCCCATCATCGCCGTCATGGCACTTTTCTATGGCGTAGGGCGCTGGAATGATTATTATACGGCGCTCCTCTATGTCAAAAATCGGAGCCTGTGGCCTCTTCAGTTGATTTTGCGAAATATTCTGATCATGAATGAAAACGCTATGGCCGACGCAACCGGCATCAGCGACGAGGCCATGGAGGAGGCCATGCGGCAGGCGCTGATGGCCGAGGCGATGAAATATTCTCTTATTTTTATCGCCAGCGCTCCCCTGTTGATCGCCTACCCCTTTGTTCAGAAATATTTTGTAAAAGGGGTGATGATCGGATCCGTTAAAGGGTGATACGGACGGGATATTTCCCCAATGTCCTATTGGGTCCGTTGCCATATACTTATTCTATACGAGGAGGATTGTTTATGAAAACAGTGAGAGCCATGTTGAGATCCACCCTTTGTTTGCTTTTATGCGCCATGCTCTTGGCGGGCGCCACAAGCTGCAAAGAGAAAGAGGAGAGCTCCCAGGAGCCCTCGAACGCCAGCGGCGATAGCAAGCCAAGCTCCGGCGACAGCGTACCCGACTATCTGAATTTTGACGGCGAGCTTCCCCTGGTCAAGGAGGGAGAGAATCTTACTCTCAAAATTGCTGTCAAGGCGAGGGCCGATTCCGGCGACCCGGAGGATGTCTGGATGTGGGCTTTTGTGAAGGAGAAGATGAATATCAACGTTGAGATCGAGCAGACCCTCGAGCCTGATGATTACCGGGCGTTGGCCTTCAACTCCGGCAATCTGCCGGACGTGTTTCTCGATATGGACATAACGCCGGTGGAGATGGTTTCCTATGGCATGGAGGAAAAAATTCTGATTTCCCTCACCCCCTACATCAACGAAACCATCATGCCCTCTCTGTCTGGGATCTACGAGGAAAATCCTGAATGGAAGGAGCGCATCACCTGCCCTGACGGCAATATCTATTCCCTCGGGTTGATTTCGTCGCCAAGCGATGTAGGCGCCATGCCCAGACTTTTCCTCAACGGGACATGGCTACAGGAGGCCGGCATGGAGATTCCTACGACGCTGGAGGCTTTTACAGAGATGCTACAGACATTTCAGTCGCGGGGGGCGGACATTACCCCCATTGGAGGCGGCTATGAGTCTGTCAACCCCTGTGTTCTCCTGCTGAGCGCCTTCGGATACGTCACGAATGATCCACAGGGCCTATCGCCGGCTCTTCGGAATGGCAAGGTGGTCATCCCCTATGGGGACAAAGAAGTCTACGGAGAGTATCTGCGGCTGATGAAAGACTACTATGACAAGGGGTACATCTCCCAAGACTTCTACACCGTCGATACGACCAGCGTCAGCGGAGAGATTGCCGCCGGCAAAGTGGGAGTCATTGCGGATCCTCCCCACCTGCACCTGAAGGAGACCTTTACCGAGTGGCCGGCGGTGAAACCGTTGACCAGCGAATACAGCCAAACGCCGGTGTGGTATGCCAGCCAGGGGACAATCACCACAGGCGGATTCGCCGTCACAGACAAATGTAAATACCCGGAGCTGGCCTGCCGCTTCGCTGACTTCTTCTATTGCCATATGTATTACGCCCAGTATGGCCCCATGGCCGGTTCCGACGACACGTTGGGCATGGTATGCGGCTGGAAGATCGATCCCAGCGCCAGCGGCTATGCGGTCTATGATGATTTTACCAATGACCCCAAATACGCCGGGTTGACGAGCAATTATACGTACCGCTTAGCCGAGCTTAATGGCTGGCCCAGCAGCAGCCTTGGATATGAGATCGGCAAATACCCGGAAATGTTTGCACTCCAGGGGCTGGAATACGAGGAAAAATTTGATTTAACCACCGGCGAAGGCTGGTATCGCGCCGGCGTTACGGATCATCTTCTGCCATATGCGGTCATGGGGTATCCCCAAATCGCCTTTTACAGCCAGGACGCCGCATCCAAAATAGCGGATCTAAAGACCGTCCTAGACGGCTACGCAGAGACACAATCCGCGCAATTCATTACAGGGGCCCGATCCCTGGACGAGCTGGACGATTATTTCCGCACCCTGGAATCCATGGAATTCTCCCAGTATCTTTCCTACTATGAAGACTACTACGAATCCATAAACTAGCGCGCCTATTTTGCAGGATCGGATTCGGGCTCTTTTGACCCCCGAATCCGATCCTGTAAGCGCGTACCGGGAGGATACCGCTCTTGGCGGACTGACTCGAAAGTGGGGATATTACTATGAAGCATGGGATAAAAAACAAAAGCCTCTTTGTCAGCTATTTCATCTCCTACCTCAGCATTGTACTGCTCTCCTGCTCTCTCATCGGCCTGTTTTTGTGTTATCTCTCCGTCCACGATCTGCGGGAAGCCAATGAAAATAGCATGACCCATAAGATGGACTTAGTCCTGAAGGACATGGCGAACCAGTACGCAATCTTTGAGGAGATCTCATCCAATCTCTATATCAAACCCGTGTACCGTTTGAGCTATATTAAGCGCAACAAATATTATGAGATGGATCTGTTGGAGGATTTTGCCCGCTATGTGAACCGCTCTTCTATCTCTGACACATACTTTATGTTCTATCGGGATGACCCGCAGCTCTTTCTGTGTACCGGCTACAGCTCCAACTATGCCAGTTATTTCAGCGGAAGATTAGGGGTGTCTGACAGCGAGGCGCTCTACCAAACGATAAACGAAGCGGACACAGCTGAGATCCAGATCCTCC
>CAUFVC010000308.1:0-3322 GCA_959029275.1 uncultured Eubacteriales bacterium
TCAACCAAGGGCTGTAAAATCTGCTTCGGCACCGGCACAGCCATGGCCTCTTCCTCCAGCTCATAGCAAAATTCCAAACTCTCCTCATAACATGCTTTCTGGATTGTCTCATACTGCCGTATCATCTCAATTTCTTGGGATACCGGCACGAGAAGATTGGGCTTTTTCGTATTATAGCGCATAATCCTTGCCAGCGCCGTCAAAATGTCGGCAACCTCATCATTCCCTGACAGCAGTGACAGACAGCACACCGTATCCAGCGTATTATATACAAAATGTGGGTTAATCTGGGCCTGTAGGGTGCGCAATTCCGCCCGTTTCTTTTCCTCCGTGGTTCGGAATACATCCTCCAAGAGATCCTGAATCTTCAGCATCAGGGTATTAAATCCGCTGTAGAGCATCCCTACCTCGTCCTGGCGTATCGTTCCATAGGAAATGGGCTCCGCCTTTCCGCTCTCCATATGACGGCATAGGCGCCGCAGCGGCCGCACCACCATATGCGTCAACAGCATGGTGCTCAGCACACCTGCCACCATGACAGCGCCCGCCACCATGAGGATCATGCTAAGGGTTCTGGCTGTAGAAGATCGGACATCGACGGCAGGAATGATGGTTACCATAATCAGGTCGTCTGACAGCTCATTTCTCTGGACGAGGGAATCCACTCCGCGATAGACGATGGTTTCCATCGAACCAAATTCCTGCGGCAACTCCGGCAGCACCTCCGCCAAATCCATCTGCGAGATTTCCGTGTCATTGGAATATAAAATGAGGTTCTCGCGGTTGGTTACAATCGTATAGGCTTGCTCCTGGTGCGCCCCGTTCAGCCGGCCTGCAATCCAGGACACATCAAAACTCAGGGCAATGACTCCCACGGGATGGTACACAATAGCGCCGAGAGTGTCCAACGTCTGACATGTGAGCAGCTTCGCCATGCAGAGACGGTTGGGCATCTCCCTCTGACTGAACCAGTACGCGCCCCCTTCCAGTTCTACTGCCTGGGCATACCACCATATCCCTTCCATTCCCTGACTCCGAAAAATTCCGCTCTGGGAGATCAGCGTCTCATGGCCGTTGGGCGGCGCCATACGTCGGCCCGCCGGATACTCATTGCTCAGGTACAAGACGTTGGCATAGTCTTGGCCGGATGTGCCGAGGAGACTAAAATAGTTGATAAACATCTCATTGAGAATCCTATATTCCGCTAAAAAATCCAAAAGATCCGACCCGTTTTCCGCTCCCTCATAGGCTGCCAGCATTTTGTACAGCCGTGGGTATGCCTCTTTCTTCTGATAGATCTCCCCATTGTCACAGAGCAGGGATACCATATCGCTGATCTGGTTTAGGAACGCTCGAACCTCCTCCGCATTCGCCCCGATAGCTGTCCCGATGGACTTTCGCACTGACTCTTCCACTGTCTTTCGAAAGTATTGATAAAGAATCGTTGACATAATGCTGATTAAAAAAATGATCAGCGCTGCGAAGATCAGGCTTAGCTTTGCCCGCAGGCCAAGCGCCCTTCTATGGTTTGCCCTGCGATTCAAACGACTCCTCCTCTCTCTCGGCCCGCCGCAGCATCTTGCGATACTCTGACGGCGCCAGCCCCATCTTGCGGCGAAAGACCTTGGCAAAATAATTGGCGTCCCCATACCCAACCACCGCCGCGATATCGTTGATGGGCACTGTGGACTCGCGCAAAAGTTTCGACGCTTCGGAAATGCGGGTGTCCATAATGTAGCTTGAAACGGTAGTCCCCGTCTCTGCGCTGAATATTCTGCCCAGGTGGTCGGGGGACAGGTGAAATCTGTCCGCCACCGCCGATACATTGAGTTGCGGATCTCCATAATGCTCTGTAATATACCGTGTAACCTCTGTCACCAGCTTGGAAAGCACCTTTTCTCTGTGCTCTGCCTGTTGCCTGCAAAGGTTCTGGTATTGCTGCCGCACATAGTGAATCTGTTCCCTTGGCGTTGATAGAGCGGCAAGCTCTTTCACAGCTTGAGATCGATTCCGCTCAATGGCCGAATATTCCACATCGGCAAAATGCTCCATATATTCATGTAATAGCTGGAGATAGAGAGCGCTCAGGATCTGCGTCTGGGCCTTCGCCTCCCCGAGATAGGTTTCCCACTCATGAAAGAGCTGTGCAAAGTGTGCTTCATCTAACTTCTTGAGATGGGAAAAGATCTGTTCCCGGTCATTGCCGGAGGTCAACAGCATCTCATAGATTTCCCATTGCCGCTTCGACGCCACAATCTCCTGGACAGCCATCTCTAATTCTTTCAGATTTTTCCGATTGACCGGCTTTAAGATGTAACCGCGAACGCCGGCCTGCATCCCCACCTGCGCAGCGGCAAAATCCTCATAGGCGCTAAAAAATAGAATGCTGATATCGGAAAACCGGCGCTTGACCTCCTGGCAGAGTGACACACCGTTCATCATGGGCATTCGGATGTCTGATATCATGATGTCCGGTTTTTTCTGCTCGATCCGCTGTATGGCTTCCACCCCATTGTAAGCGATCTCCGGCTCCGCGCATCCGAGTTCTGCCCACGGAATCAGTGTTTTAAGGCAACGACAGACCGATCTATCGTCATCTACGAGCAAGACTTGTAACATGGTGGATATCTCCTCCTGCAATTGAAAAACAAGAAAGAAGGGATTCCGACGAATCCCTCTTTCCGGCATATACCCGACACCGGGTAAACAGATGGAATTTTCTTATTTCGCCAAAAATTCGGCGTACTGCGCCTGCATCTCATCCAGGACCTTTTGAATGCCGGCGCCAGCCAGTGCATCCAGGTATTTGGGCAGCTCCGTTTCCGGATCCACCGCTCCGTATTGAAAGAGATCGCTGTATTCCTGGCAGACCGCGTTGACGGCCGCTACCTCCGCCTCTACCTTCGCCTCGTCGAACCGGAAGCCCAGCAGCGGGGAGAGCTCCACATTGGCGTTGAATTCTTTATACTGCTCATATTTCTCAGAGGATTCTCCCACCGTCAACCCCACATTGAGGGCGGAGGCCACAGCCCAGGTTGAAAAGGCGTACCCCGTATCCGGTATTTTGGATATAAAGCCTTCGCTGTCCACAGTATAATTGACATCCTTCTGGCCAAACACCGCCATATCCCCCACCGTTCGATCGGTCTCCAGGGCCTCGATAAATTTGATGGCCGCCTCTCCTTTGCTGCTCTTGGCATTGATGGCGTAGCAGGAACCTAAGGCAGAATTGCTGTCAAGCCATACCTCAGAGAGCGGAATAAACGTGCCGTATTGTCCCTTCTGTGAATAGAAGTTTCCCTCATTGTTTGGCACATTATTC
>CAUFVC010000309.1:0-3320 GCA_959029275.1 uncultured Eubacteriales bacterium
AAAAACAAGCTAAATACGATTTTTTTGCGCCCCCGGTAATCCGCCACCGCGCCGGCCAACGGCGACAAGAATGCCATGACAAAGGTGGCAGCCGATGAGCCCACGCCCCACCACACGTCGCCGGCTTCCCCCGCTAAGCTAGTAAAATAGATGGGAAATAGCGCTGCCATCATGATGGTGGCGTACACGGAATTGGCCCAATCGTATAAAATCCAACTCCGCTCCTCTTTTGTAAATTTCTGACTCCGCTCTTCCATTCCCTCACGCTCCTCCATCGAATTCCATAACGATACTTCCATTATAGCGTATCCTAAAATAAGTTACAATAGGAATGGTATTTTTTACATTGTCTGCACATTTCGTTAACGCAGACTTCACATCAGATTTAATTGTTTTAAAACAAAAATCCAGATGAAGATGGTCAAAATCGAGAAGGCAGAGCTAAAGACGACAAGCTGACCGGCCAATTCGCTATCCCCGTCCATCTGTTGCGCCATCGTAAAGGATGAGACGGCGGTGGGAGCCCCAAACATAATCATCAGACTTGTGAGCTCCACGCCCCGAAATCCGAGGGCAACGCCGATAGGCAAGAAAACAGCCGGTCCGACCACGAGCTTACCGCCAACGCCAATCAGAAGCTGTCTGGCATACCCTCGAATTTTCGAGAAATCAAAGGATCCCCCCAGGACCACCAGCGCCAACGGCGTCGCTATCTTCCCTAAATCTCCAATGGTTTTGTCTACCGCGTAGGGGAGCTCCAAACCTGAGAAGAACAGCAAAATCCCCAGTGCCGAGGCGATAATCAGAGGATTGGTGACGACGCCCTTTCCGATTTTTTTGAGGCTAGGCTTCCCTCCCCGAAAGGTCTCCAGCGCCACCACTGACAAGGCGTTATACATCGGAACCACCACCGCGATCATCAGCGCGGTGACGCCGGACGCTTCCTCGCCGCAGAGTGAGATGACCACCGGGAGCCCGAACAGAACAAAATTGCTGCGAAACATGGCCTGGATTAAGACGCCCCGTCTGGCGTTGTCCTTCTCGATCCTAGGGATTATAAGCATGAGAATGACAAACATCGCAAACACTGATAGGACAGCGAAAATCAGGATTTTTCCGTTGAAAACTCCCGCTAAATCTGTTTTATATACATTTTGAAATAACATCAGCGGCAAAAAGACCTTAAAGCACAACCGATTCATGACATCCAGCGCTGGCTTGTCATAGAATTTTAGTACCTTAAGGCCATAACCAATGGCAATGGTTAAAAAGAGCGGCATGACCACATTCAATGCCAAGATGAAATTTTCCATATCGGTTTCCTTTACAGCGGTATCCACCGTAGGATTTCTTTAATTCGAAAGCTCCAGATGCTGCCGAAGCTCAGAGGAAATTTTATAAACCTCATCCATATTGGGAATCCAATACCAGACACCATCGATTGTCTTTCCCACGCCCGGGAGGGTATCATACTGGGAAATCGATTCCGCGCATTGCCGATAGCTCAGAACCAATGTTGTCAGGTCCTGCAGCGTCAGATCCGTCTGCATAGAATCCCTAAGGGAATCCAGAATGCTCTGGTAATTCAACATTCCTTCCAGGGACAGCGCCTTTTTGGCCATGGCCGTCACCAGATTGCGCTGCCTGCGGTTTCGCCCAAAATCGCCTTCCGGATCTTCATACCGCATTCGGGCGAAGGCCAACGCTTCCTCGCCATTCAGGGAGATGGTTCCCACCGGGAAGTCAAATCCATCCAGGGAGAAGGCCATGGTATTCTCCACCGTTACGCCGCCCAGCGCATCAACCACCGTCTCAAATCCGCTTAAATTGACGAGGACATAGTGGTCGATGGGAATATTCAGAAAGTTTTGGACCGTGTTGACCGTCATCTCCACCCCGCCAAATGCATGGGCGTGATTGATCTTGTCCACCGTCCCTCTTCCGATGATCTCCGTCCGGGTATCACGGGGAATGCTCAAGATTTTAACTGACTTGTCATTGGGATTGACGGTGGCCACCATGATGGTGTCTGTCCGTCCACGCTGTTCCGTCCTCCCCAATCCTCCGGTATCCGTTCCCAGGAGCAGCACGGAAAATGGCTCCTTGCGCCCGATCAAATCTGCGGAATCGGAGCCGCCGTCCTCCGCCCGCATATTCTCTTTCGAAACCGGCACATACACGGCGTCTGTCATATCTTTGACATCCAGATAAGCCTTCAAAAGCACGCCGGAACAGGCGACAATCAGGACACCCAGAGTAATCAGAATGGCCCGCAGCCAAACGTGCTTCTTTTTTTCTTCTTTTCTTGCCATACTATCCTCCATTCCGGAGCGGCTAACTCCTGCCATGAGTTCCATCACCTAAGACGGCGACATACATTATTATAGCAGTTTATGTCGAAAAGGCAAGTTAACAATTTCCTCGAAGTCTTACCATACCCTTACGATTTTATGACAAATCTGTGCGCTCGTTCTATGAATTATAGCAGCGCGGCGCCGATAATCCCCGCATTATTGCCGAGGGTCGCCGTGACAATGCGGGGCAGCTCCACCTGTTTACAGAAGACTCCCTGCGCTACGTATTCCCGAATGGGATCTGCGATGTAGTCCCCCTGAGCGCAGATGCCGCCGCCCAATACGACGGCCTCCGGCTGAAAAATATTCACCAGATTTGTGATCCCCTCCGCCATATACCAGATATAGCCTTTGACCACCTGGCACGCCGCCGAATCCCCCATCTGCGCCGCATCAAAAATCAGGCGCCCATTCAGCCGGCCCTTTTGCCGTATGGAAGCCAACAGGGAATGGGGATCCCGGTCCGCCGCGCCGTTGCCCATGCGGATCAGAGCCGTAGCTGACGCATAGGATTCCCAGCAGCCCTCTCTCCCGCAGGTACAGCGCTCACCGCCGGAAACGATGACCATGTGCCCGATCTCGCCTCCGGCAGAATTAAAGCCGGAATGGATTTTGCCATCCAATACAATGCCACCGCCGACGCCTGTGCCAAAGGTAACCATTACCGCTGAACGACTGCCCTTGGCTGCCCCTGCCGCGTATTCGCCAAGGGCAGCGCAGTTGGCGTCGTTATCCAGCCGGATTGGAACCGGGATGTACCGCCCCAACTCCTGCACCAGCGGCACATTCTCCCACCCCAGATTATTGGAATACAAAATGACGCCTGTCCCCTTATGAGGCGTACCCGGGCTTCCAACGCCGACTGATTCCATCGACTCGATGGAAGAGCCTGCCATCTGAGCCAATTCCACCGCCAGCATTCCCATATCATAAATCACCTCGGAGTAGGGCCGCTGTGCGTTGGTG
>CAUFVC010000310.1:0-3310 GCA_959029275.1 uncultured Eubacteriales bacterium
TGACGTCTTCGATACCCTTCTGCTGCGGCCGTTTTCAGACCCCACCCATGTCTTTTATCTGGCGGGGATCCGGCTACAGTATCCGGATTTCACACGAATTCGAATCGAATCGGAGCAGCAGGCCCGGGAAAAGAAACTAAGGGAGAGGGGGACAGGGGAAGTTACACTGGAGGAAATCTGGCAGGAGATGGAGGCGGAGACGGGAATCCCGAAGGAAACCGGGATGCGAATCGAGTGGGAGTGTGAACAGCGGTGCTGCTATGGGAATCCCTATATGCTTCAGGTCGTGAAGGCGCTTCAGCGGAACGGAAAGCGGCTTATCGCGGCGTCGGATATGTATCTCCGCGGAGAGCATATTCAGGATCTGCTGACGGCCTGCGGTTATGGTGAGTTTGAGGCGTACTTTGTCTCCTGTGATTATGGGAAATCAAAAGGGGAGGGCTCCCTGTATGAAGTGATTCGGGAGGCGATGGGGAGAACGAAGACCTATGCCCATGTGGGAGACAACCGGCAGTCTGACGGGAAGCAGGCGCAGCGCCATCATGTCAGCGCGTTCTGGTATCCCAACGTCAATGAGGCAGGGAGCCCCTACCGGCCACAGGACATGTCTGTGCTGACGGGAAGCCTATACCGAGGGATTGTGAATGGCCATATTCACAGCGGCCATTCTACATTCTCAAGGGAGTACGAATACGGCTTTATCTATGGCGGTCTGTTCGTGGCAGGATACTGCCGCTTTATCCATGAGTATGTAAAGGCCCGCGGGATTCAGAAGGTTCTGTTCTTGTCGCGGGACGGCGCAGTACTCCTACAAGCGTACCGGCAGATGTACCCTGAGGAGAGGGAAAACACGGAGTACGCATACTGGTCTAGACTGGCAGCGGTGAAGCTGACGGCCGGCTATTACCGGTATGATTACTTGAGGCGGTTTCTCTACCACAAGGTTAATCAGCGCTTCACCCTTCGGGACATCTTAGGCGGGATGGAGCTCCCCCATATGGTAGATTCCCTCTGCCGGAGGATAAATGAGAAGCCAGATTCAGAATTGACGAATAGAAATGTGGAAAATGTAAAACGTTATATAGTAAATTCCTGGGATCAAGTTCTCGCCCAGTATGAAGAACAGGTGACGGCGGGGGGAGAGTATTATAGGGCGCTGCTACAGGGGTGCGATACGGCGGCGGCCGTGGACGTCGGCTGGGCGGGGAGCGGCGCGGTGATGTTGGACTGCGCCGTGAACAGACTTTGGGGGCTGCCGTGCAGGATTACAGGAATTATAGCCGGAACCACCGCCGGCCGTAGCCCCGAGGCAGACGCGGGGGAACCATTTTTGCTCAGCGGGCAGTTGGTGAGCTATCTCTATTCCCAGCGCGAAAATCGGGACCTATGGAAATTTCATGATCCGGCCCAAAACCACAATTTATACTGGGAGCTCCTTTTGGACGCCCCGGAGGGGAGCTTAAAAGGCTTTTATCCGGGAAAGGAAGGGCGCTGGGAGTGCAGATTCAAGGAGAATTGGACCGATGTTGGGCGGATACGGGAGATCCACCGGGGCATTCTAGATTTTGTGCAGCAATGGCTCCATCGAGAGAGAGAACTCGGACTGACGCTCCCCATCAGCGGGCGGGATGCCTACGCGCCCATGCTCTTAGCGGAAGCGGAGAGGAATAAAGCCTTCATGGCAGAGCTGGAAGCGCTGCTGGACGAGATCCATATTGGGTAACAGCCGGTTTTGAAAAGGGAGAGAGGGAAAATGGTTCTGTATCACGCGGTCAGCTCCTATCAGCTGCTGGAAGTTATGTTGCACCGGATTGCATTCCACGAAAAAGAAAAGGCGATTCTGATTCTTCCCGACTTTATATCGGGCAAATACCCCCAGTATAAAAAATTGAAAAAATTTTTTGATACGGTCTATCTGTTCCCTTACCTGCGGATTCCACACAGGGGGGAGAGGCAGATCGTACAAGATGTCATCCGGCACTATCAGCGGATCATCCCCTATGGGCTCCAAGAGTTTAGGGAAATCTATATAGCAGGCGCTCATTTTTATTTTACTCTGTACTTGCTGGAGAAGGGGATCCCCTTTACATTCTTTGAGGATGCGGCCGGAATGCTAAGCCGGCCGCAGGAGCTGGCCGCAGCGCTCTCGAAAAAGTATCCGGTCCACGGGGAAATCGCGCAGAAATATGGCCTATTCGATGGGACGAATCCCTATATCCGCAGGATTATCTGCCTTAAAAGAGCCCAGACCTGCCCAGATGAGAGGTGGGAGGATTTTTCCGTGGAGGACCATCTGCGGAGGGTATCCAAGGGAAAGCGCAGGGCGATTATCCATTTTTTTCTCAAGCGGGCCATTGGGACTAGGGCGGATGCCATTCTTCTGACCCAGCAGTATGCCAATCTGGGCATGATGAGCGAAGCTGAGCAAAAGCGGCTATATGAGAGGCTGCGGGACGGCCCGCTTCGGGGAATCCGCTTGGTGATCAAACCCCACCCGGACGATACCCTTGACTACGGGGAGATCTTTCCAGACGCCGAGATCATACGCAAAACTTTCCCGTCGGAGCTGCTTCCCTATGTGTTTCGCAAAAAGCCGGAGGTCGTCTATACATTCGACTCCACCGGATGTGAGAATTTACAGGAGAGTTTTAGTATCAGGAGAATAGGGAGGTGGCAATATGATCGATGACAGAGCGCTGATCATTGTGAATTCCGTGTATCAACTTTTCACAGCGGTCCATATGAAACGATCGATTTTGGACGGCCGGGAGGCAGATTTGATCGTGACGGATGTGACGCCGAAGATGGAATCCAATGTGCCGCGTCTGAGAGAAACGGGGCTTTTTGACCGGGTTATTTTCGCAAAGACACAGGAACTAAATAAAAAAGTATCCGCCGGGAGCGAAAGGGAGATATCGGAGGATTTTCACAACGCGGCCGCTATTTTTCGGTGGAGATTGAGCGAAGAGCTCAGCGCGTATTCAGAAGTCTATTTTTCCAACTATGATATCTTTACGAGAATGCTGGCCTATCATTTTGCCCAGCAGGACTGTGAATTTATCTGTTTTGAGGACGGCTTTTCCACCTATGTAATTGATTTTCTGCGGGAGGACCGCGCGGCCATCAACCGCCATGCGGAGGGAAAGAGGATCCGAGAAAAGGTGAAAAAGGTGCTGCTCTACGAGCCTCGGCTTGCCATGAGAGGGGATGGGCTTGCGAACCGGTCTCTGCCCAAAGTCAGCCGGGATGACAGGGAGCTGCGGGAACTTCTTAACTTTATTTTTGAGTACAGGAAACCGGACGAAAGCGC
>CAUFVC010000311.1:0-3309 GCA_959029275.1 uncultured Eubacteriales bacterium
TGCTTACGGTACATTTCCGCGTAGAGACCATCCTGTTTCATCAGCTCGGTATGGGTTCCGTATTCCGCAATTTGTCCGCCGTCGAACACCACCACATGGTCACAGAAACGGGAAGACGACATGCGGTGAGAAATGTACAGCGCGGTCTTGTTGAGGGCCAGATCATTGAACTGACGATAAATCTCCTGCTCCGCCAAAGGATCCAGTGCTGCGGTGGGCTCATCCAGAATCACCACCGGCGCGTCTTTGTAAAAGGCCCGCGCTATAGCCAGTTTCTGCATCTCGCCGCCCGACATTTCCACACCGTCCTCAAAGTCCTTGTGCAGATAGGTGTCCATGCCCCGCGGAAGCTGCTGTACTCGTTCCCAGATATGGGCCTTTTTCAGTGCCGTAACCACCTTATCCTCGTTGTCCGGCTCATCAAAACCAATATTTTCCCGGATGGTATTGGGAAACAGACGGAAATCCTGAAACACGGGGGAGAAAAGGCGCAGATATTCATCATAATCATAATCGCGGATATCCCGGCCGTCGGCCAAAATTACCCCTTCGGTGGGATCATACAGCCGCATCAGCAGCTTGATAAACGTACTTTTTCCCGCCCCGTTTTCCCCGATGACGGAGAGTTTTTCTCCGGAGGAAATCGTCAGGCAGATATCCTTCAGCACCAGCTGCTCCTGTCCCGGATAGCGGAAGGACACGTGGCGGAACTCGATAAGCGGAGGCTGATCAGGCGAAACGGTGAGGACACATCCTTCCTTTTTCGTTTCCCGCAGATTTTCACGCTTTTCCATAAAGGAACGGAATTCGTCGCACAAAATGTTGGTCTCCGCCAGGTCGTTAAAGACATCCAGAATCTCGCTGATGGTTTCGTAAAACTGGTTGGCGGCCCCGATGTACATGGAAAAGGAGCCAATGGTGATGTGCCCCAGACTGTATTTGAAAATCAAAAACACATAGATAACGGCCGTTTGCAGATTATTGAGCACGCTGCGTAGCCAACCGATATTGCGGTTATAGCCCGCCTGGGCGGTTTGAATCCGTAAGGTGTCTTCCACCGCCTCATCGTATTTGTGCAACATCATGTCTTTTGCGTCATAGAGGCGCAGCTCTTTGCCCGTCGGGATATCCGCCATACGTTCCGCCGCATACTGGGACTTTCGGCTGGCTTTGTCAATCGCCACCTGATAGTCATGATTGCGTTTCATGGAGCGGTTGTTGATCACCAGATTCACGCCCACCAGTACCAGAAGAATCAGGATCATCGAAAAATCCAGAGTAGAAACAATAGTGATCAGCAAAATTAGTTTCACCACGGATGAAATCAACGTATTAAATATCAGGATGGATTTTGTTGTCATCTGAAAAATGTTGTTAATCCCATGATAATACGTTTCTTGAGCATCTCCGCCCTCCATGTCGCCAAAATCCAAGCGGATAGATTTTTGTGCCAGCTTCAGAATTATGCCAAAATCCCCACTCTCGTTCTTATCCGCCTGAAAACGCTGGATAAAAGACAGCAAATGCTGAAAAACAAAGGAAACTACAGCAAAGCCACCGATCAAAAGTAACGGCACAGCGACTGTTCCTTCCTGAAGCAGAGCATCCAGAATCAACTTTGGGAAAACAATCGCTGCTAAAGGGCTTAGCGCCTCAGTGAATCCGTAAAATAAGTCCCAGATCAAAATTTTTTTATCTATGCTCCATTCCAATCGTATAAGATACGCCAGATTATGGAGGGTCCCTTTGGGGAGACGGAATAATTTCATTCTTGATCTCCCTCCTCTTGGTAATTCTGCGCCTGAGTATGAAACATAGTTGAATACAAACCGCCTTGTTTCATCAGACTTTCATGTGGCCCCTGTTCTATCAATCGTCCTCCATCGAATACCAATATCCGGTCCGCCATGCGGCAGCTAGAAAGGCGATGCGAAATAAACAAAATGGTTTTCCTACCTGAAAGCTGATTAACGCGTTTGTAAAGCTCATCCTCCGCCTGCGGGGAAAGAGCCGCTGTAGGTTCATCCAGTATGATCACGGGAGCATCTCGGTAAAACGCTCGGGAAATCGCCAGCTTTTGCTGTTCCCCTCCTGATAGCTCCACTCCCTGCTCATCAAAGGTGCGTGTCATGAAGGTTTCGTACGCTTTGGGGAGTCGAGCAACACGATCAGTAAAACCCGCCTGATCTACCGCTTTATCTATGCGCTCATAATCCCATACGGTATTCATAGCGATATTTTCCCCTAACGTGTAGTTGAGAATATGAAAATCCTGGAATACCGTGGAAAACAACTTCTTCGTTTCATTCGGCTTGAGGGTTTCCAGATCCTTTCCATTAATTCGTATTGTCCCTGCGGATGGAGGATATAGCCCCATTAGCAGTTTAACGAACGTCGTCTTGCCTGCGCCGTTTGGCCCAACTATGGAAACGCTTTCCTTATCAGTTATCACTAGGCTAAGATCTTGAATTGCCTCTCGGTCCTGTCCCGGATAGCAAAAACTCACATGGTCAAACTCAATGGAGGGATTTTCTTCCGTGGGAAGAGACGCTTCTCCGGGAAACCCATCCTCCTGTTGAAGAAAACGCTTGAGGCAGTTCATATACTGACTTTGCGTAAATAGAGAAGCCACAGATGTCACAATGGAAGAAAATAAAGCGGAAAATTGCAACACGGAGGAAATGTATAGGCTGAAATCGCCCACTGTTATTTGTCCGCCTATTAACTGGTCGGAGATATACCAATAAACCAAAAAAACCTGTATTCCATAAGCCAAAGCAGAGAAAAAGCCTGTTTTCATATTGAGTATAGAAATCTCGTCATTTTGGTGATCTATCCACTTTCGACATGCCCAAAAATGTTTTTCACAGAAGGGTGTCAGATGAAATAAACGGACCTCTTTGCCATACTCGGGAAACACCATATTCCAAAAGGTAATATACATCCGCCGACTTGTCGCTCGGGACTGCAAATGGTATTGGTAACGACGGCGTTCCACCATCACATTGACAACAGCATTGATAGAAGAAACCGCCAAGGCTAACAGAAGTATAAAAATTGAAAGCCGGGATATAACCCATAAAACAGAGCAAATGGTTATTAGATTGGAAAAGAGACCCAACAACAAATTGGCCGTCTGTGGAATTCCCGTTTCCGCAATTCCCTTTTTGGCGGATGCTAGATCATCTAGTGTTCTCGGATCTTCCAGCTTTATGAAACGGACAGAAACCGTCTTTTCGTAAAGGCGTCGGTTTAATATTTGATTAAACTGAAGATTGCAAAGGGTTATTTTCTCCGACACCTCATTTT
>CAUFVC010000312.1:0-3294 GCA_959029275.1 uncultured Eubacteriales bacterium
CCGATTGGCATGGTCTTCCTAGGAACCGTGTTAACGCGCTTTTTGCCGTTCCTGCTCTTTCCCGCTGGAAAGCCCACCCCAAAATACATTCAGTACCTCGGAAAGGTCCTGCCCGCTGCGGTATTTGGCCTATTAGTCGTCTATTGCCTGAAAAATGTAAGCATATTTGCCGGCAGCCACGGCATCCCAGAATTGCTGGCCATTGTCGTCGTAGTCGCACTTCACCTGTGGAAACGGCAGATGCTTTTGTCAATCGCAGGCGGAACCATCTGCTATATGTTGCTGATACAATTTATCTTTTAAGGTTTACTCACGGGGCTTTTTCTCCGGGTCCGCCGGCGGCTCGACTTTTTGGGCTTTCCGGATTCTCCGGGTCCGCACAATCCTCCGAAGAAGTAGGACACAGAGAACAATCGCTGCCGCCCAGATGAGCAAGTAGGGGAGATTGACGACAAACCAAACGGCAAAATTTTCAGCCCCTCGGGCAATGGAATGCATCGTATTGGACAAGCCGTTTTTCATTCTCGTCCATACGGAGGGCCGTGCCTCCACTTCCACCAATCGCTCCACTTCCGCGATATTCATGGTGACGTAGCTGTACTCCACCTGATTGTCGTAGGTCCGCAGCTGCGACATATACGTGTCCAGCTCGTAGCGCACTTCTGTAAGGCGGCTCTCCAGGGCAATGATCGCGTCCAGTGAATCCGCCTGTTCCAGCAGCGCCATTAACCGCTCCTGCTCCACCTCCAGCGCCTTGATCCGGCTCTCGGTATCGGTGTACGCCAAGGTCACATCCTCCACCGTCTCCTGCTTATTGGCAATCACGGCAGCGGCGCCCACCACGGAGATAAAAGCATCCACTTGGTCCTTGGGAATTCTGGCCACCATATATGCGTACCGGTTTCCACCGCCGTAGTAACCGTTATTTTGGATCTCTGACGTCTCCAAGTATCCTTCCATCTCGCCCACCGTCTGTACCAGTGAGGAAAGCAGAGACTCAAATTCCTTTGTCTGCACGTCCATGGTAATGCGGCGGATGCGCTTACGACCGTCGTCGGGTATGGGCACCGTCACGGTCTGATCGCCTTCCAATACCTCCCCCGTCTCCCCCGGCGCCGTATCGGAAGTGTACATGTTGGTACTTCCCCCGTTCTCTCTCTCGGAGGCTGTGTCAGATTTATTGGCACTTCCGCAGGCCGAAATCAGGGCACAGACAAGGGCAATGCATACAAGGCTGGCGATCCATCTCTTCATTTTCATATTCGTTCATCTCCTCTCTGCTTATATATGTATGGGTGGAGAGAAAAGGTAACCTTCTGTCCGGCTATTCTTTTTGAATTTCCTTAGCAAATTCTTTCGGCCCAATGCCGTATTCCGCCTTGAAAGCGCGATAAAAATTGGAGTAGTCGCCAAACCCGCAATGGCAATAGGCATCCGTGGGATTGGCCCCCGCCAGGAGAAGCTGTTTTGCCATGATAAGCCGCTTCTGTATGATGTATCGGTACGGCGATGTCCCCACGAGCCGTTTGAACTCTCTGGATAGGTGATATTTGCTGATATAAAATTGTTCCGCCAGATCATCCAGTGAAATATCGTCCCCTGCATTCTCGTTGATATAGGATAGAACTTTTGAGATAACAGCCTCGGAAGGATCGAGCGCTTCATAGCGCCGCCCCCGGCTTCGGCTGTAAAGCACCTGGCGGTTCAGCTCGATGAGTAGCAGGGTGAGCGCCGCCTCCGACGCCGCCTCGGAACCAAATTCTTCTCCATATGTTTCCTGGTGCAGCAGTTCCATAATGTTGGAGATCCGCTGCCGGGTGATGGCGTCCACGCGCAGCAGATTGGTGTATTCCGGCTCGTAGATGTCAAAACAGCGGTCCAGGACGCAATCCGGCCGGGAAAGCCGGTCGATGCAAGATTTGCTCACCCAGAGAACAATTCGCTCATAACTGTGCTTCTCTTTGGCAATAATAGGTTGATGGAGCTCCAACGGCGAGATCAACAGAATATCGCCCGGCTGCAAAGGGTATGTTCTGTTTTCCACCCGATAACTCACTTTGCCTGACAAAAAGAAATAGATTTCATAAAAATCATGGTGATGCATGGCGACTTCACTCAAGTAGGAATCCCGGTAGTGATGGATCTCATACGGTATTCCCACTTCCATCTGCTGCCGCCGGCTGAAAGGATGAATCGCTGTCTTCAACGTCTGGTCCTCCTCTCGAAAGCAGCCTTTCAATATATTCCACAGTATAGAGGATACAGCAAGATCCGCAATATGTCAAGCAAGTAAAGCATTTTATATTGTATATTTTTGCAGTATGCTAAATAGTAGAGCGATCGCATGTTTTTTAGAAGGAGGTATATCATGAAATTATCATTTCGCTGGTACGGCAGCGATGATCCGGTGACACTGAATCATATCCGCCAGATCCCTAATATGCACAGCATTGTAACGGCTGTCTATGACGTTCCCCCTGGAGAATTGTGGAGCCGGGAGAGCATCGCCGCATTGAAGCAGGAGGTTGAGTCGGCGGGCCTTCATTTTGAAGTTATCGAAAGCGTACCCGTCCATGAGGATATCAAGCTGGGCAAGCCTTCCCGTCAACAGTATATCGAGAATTATAAGGAGAATATCCGGCGGTTGGGCGAAGCTGGCATTCGCTGTATCTGCTATAACTTTATGCCGGTTTTTGACTGGACGCGGACTCAGCTGGACAAGGAGCTGCCCGATGGCTCCAACGCTCTAGTCTATTATAAAGAACAGCTTGAAAAGATGGATCCTCTGACCGGGGAACTGTCTCTGCCCGGCTGGGATTCTAGCTATACGAAAGAAAGTCTGGCGGCCGTTTTTGCTGAGTACAGCAAAATCACGGAGGAAGATTTGTGGGAGAATCTCCGGTATTTCTTATCGGAAATCATACCCGTCGCCGCGGAGGCCGACGTCAAGATGGCCATCCACCCGGATGATCCGCCATGGCCGATTTTTGGGCTCCCCCGCATTATAACCTGCGAGGCGAACGTGGACCGATTCCTGAAGCTGGTTGACAGCCCTTACAACGGCTTGACCCTCTGCACAGGCTCTCTCGGCTGCACTAAAGCCAACGACATGGTACATTTAGTGGATAAATACTCCGCAATGGGACGGATTCATTTCATGCACGTGCGCAACGTAAAGATCCTCGACGATGGAAGCTTTGAGGAGAGCGCGCATTTCTCTGCCTGCGGCTCTCTTGATATTGTGGCGATCATGAAAGCGCTCTATCAAAATGGTTTCGACGGCTATGTGCGGCC
>CAUFVC010000313.1:0-3289 GCA_959029275.1 uncultured Eubacteriales bacterium
ATCAAGACGGCGATCTCCCTGGGAGTATCCAAGATCAATGTCAATACGGAATGTCAGCTTTCTTTCGCGGATGCCACAAGAAAATATGTCGAAGCGGGAAAAGATCTGGAGGGAAAGGGCTTTGACCCCAGAAAGTTGTTGAAACCCGGCACCGATGCCATTATGGCTACGGTGAAGGAGAAGATGGAGTTGTTCGGTTCTGTCAACCGGGCATAATTTTGGATCGCATCGAACAGAGAATAGCGAAAAATGCACGGGCGCGCCGTTTTTATGGAGGAGGAACGCGCCGTGCATTTTTATATCGGGGAGGGGACTTGCAGGTGAGCTGGACTTACTGGCTGGCTGGGTATTGTGTATTGATGAGCCTTGTGTCCTTTATTCAATTTGGCGTCGATAAGCGCAGAGCGCGGAGGCGCCAGTGGAGAATACCGGAGAAGGCTCTGTTTATGACGGCCATGGCAGGGGGATCGCCGGGGGCGATACTGGGAATGGCCGTCTTTCACCACAAAACGCTGCATACGAGTTTCCGTGTGGGCCTTCCCATGATCCTGATTTTGCAGATTTGTGCCTGTGTGGGGATTTATTGTCTACTCCAATAGGTATGGACTATTTGGATGCAGAGGTCCATATACTGTAAAAGCGTTGTATATCGGTCGGTAAGTTGAGCCAAGCGATTTAAAATATGCCGTGAAGGCGGCAGTGTGGAGGGGATTATGGAGACGATCTTATTTCTCATAAAATCAGCCGTTTTAGGCATCGTAGAGGGGATCACAGAGTTTTTGCCCATCTCATCGACGGGGCATCTGATCATCGCGGAAAAGCTACTGGCCTTTAGCAGCCAATCGCCCAACTACGTTGAGACGTTTACCTATGTCATTCAATTGGGGGCGATTCTCGCCATCGTGTTGCTGTATTGGAAAAAAATTAAGGACACGCTGATTCACTTTTTTCCGAAGAAGGTTGGGTTTGAGCGCTCTGGGTTTAAGTTCTGGCTGATGATTGGCATTGCATGTATTCCAGGCGCGGTCATCGGGATCGCGCTGGATGACATCGCGGATCGGTATCTGTTCAATCCGTACACAGTCGCTGTCACTTTGTTTGTAGGAGGATTTCTGATGATCTGGGCGGAGAAGCGCTTTCGCGGCAATCACGTAGGGGCGGACCTGTCTGTCTCTCCAAAGCAGGCGCTTATTATCGGTGCATTTCAGTGCCTTGCCATCATACCCGGCATGTCCCGCTCTGCGTCAACCATCATCGGAGGATGGGTGGCAGGCTTATCGACGGTGGCAGCGGCAGAGTTTTCCTTCTTTCTGGCCATACCTGTGATGATTGGCATGAGCGCACTAAAATTGATTAAGATTGGCGGATTGACCAATATGACGTCCGTTGAGATGTACGGTTTAGGGATCGGATTTTTTGTCTCATTTTTGGTGGCGCTGGTTGTTGTGGATCGGTTTATCGCGTTTTTGAAAAAGCGGCCGATGAAATATTTTGCCTTCTATCGAATCGGATTTGCGCTGCTGGTTTTATTGGCCGGCTATTTCGGACTATTTTAATCGTTTTGCAGGGGGAAGAGGGATGGGGCTCGCTGAATTAAGCCATTGTAGGCTCTGTCCACGGCAGTGCGGGGCAGACAGGCTGGCGGGGAACGCCGGTTTTTGCGGTGCAACGGGAGAGACCGTTCGAGTGGCGCGGGTGGCTCCCCATATGTGGGAGGAACCGGTATTATCCGGGAAGAATGGTTCGGGCACGATTTTTTTCAGCTCCTGTAGCCTGCGCTGCGTCTTTTGCCAAAATATCCAGATCAGCCGCAGGGCGGTGGGAGAAAATTTGTCCATTGAGCAGCTCTGCGATTGTATGTTGGAGCTGCAGGCCCAGGGGGTTCACAATATCAATCTCGTTACGCCGGGACACTATCTGCTTCACATCCGGGAAGCACTGCAAAGGATTCGCGGGCGGGAACTTGTGATTCCCGTTGTGTACAATAGCTCAGGATATGAGAGGCCGGAGTCTCTCCACTTGCTCAGAGGGCTGATCGATATCTATCTGCCGGATTTTAAGTATATGAGTCCGGCGCTCGCGGCGCGGTACTCCAATGCTGAGGACTATAGCCAGGTGGCCAAAGCCGCTATTGCGGCTATGGTGGATCAGGTGGGAGCGCCAATCCTGAACCGGGAGGGGTATATGGTCCGCGGCGTCATGGTGCGCCATCTAGCCCTGCCAGGCCATAGGCAGGAGACAGACTCGAAGCGGATTCTCAAATATTTGTATGAGACCTATGGAGATGAAATCTATATCAGTCTGATGAGCCAGTACACGCCTATGAGCCAGGTCGCATCCGAGTGTCCGGAGCTGAACCGCAAGCTGAGCCATCGACAGTATGCAAGGCTGGTGGAGTACGCACTTACCCTTGGAGTTGAAAATGGCTTTATTCAGGAGGGGGATGCAGCCCAGGAAAGTTTTATTCCTCCTTTTCTGTAAAAAGGAATTATGTATCTTATGTAAAATGTGAACAAAATATGAATTTATTCTTGCGAAGTACTCCAACCTATGATATACTAATTTCGATAAGTGATACATATTATTAGAAAAGGGGTCATGATATGGAACATTCTTGGAAACTGAATACGGTAGCCCTCAGCGTGTTGGCCATCATTTTGGCGTATATGGGCTATACGACGCTGGTCTTCCTAATCCTGGGCTTTGCGGTCATCGCGCTGAAGGATGAGGAGCTGACCAAGAACATTCTGGACGTATTTTTGCTCACCTTGGTCATTTCCATTATTACCAGCCTGCTGAGATCCATCTCCAACGGAATTTACAATTTCTTCGCCGGGATTGTCAGCGACGCCGCCCTCGACGCATGGTATTACGGCATGGCGCGCGCATTTTACTCCTTTGGCTCTTTTATCCGCAAGGTCTTTAATTTTATTATCGGCCTGATTGATTTGGGAGAGCTGGTGCTCGTCATCCTGTTCCTGCTGGATGTCATCAAGCACAAGAACAAAGGGATTCCGTTTATTCGGAAGTTCACCAATAAGTTCTTCATCGGAGCGCAGGAGATTGCCGCGAAGGACGAAAACCCGCCGGCGACACCTCCACAGCAGTGATCCGGTTATTTCCTAGGACAAGAAACGGCATTCTTCATGGAGAAGGATGCCGTTTTTTAACTGAAAATCCGCCGGAGGCGGACTTAGTTCTGGTGGCGTCCCACCATCAAAAGTTGGCGTCCCGCCATCAAAAGTTGGCGTCCCGCCATCAAAAGTTGGCGTCCCGCCATCAAAAGTTG
>CAUFVC010000314.1:0-3279 GCA_959029275.1 uncultured Eubacteriales bacterium
GGCCCGGCAGCTGGGCGCGCCGCAGGAGCCGCAATCCAACCCCGGCAGTTTATCGCAGATTTTGTCGATATCGGCCATCATGCGCAGGGCTTCGCCCATATCGTCGGAAAGCTTGAGCACGGGCGCAAATTCCAAATTATCCTGCCATTGCATACAAGGGGGAATCCCCTCTTCCAAATGGTTCTGCGAAACGGGGAGATACCGGCGCAGCCGCTGTAGCCGTGCCTTGGCGACATAGGCATTTTCCACGCAGAGCACCCCTCCAACGCACCCGCCCGCGCAGGCGTTTAATTCGATGAAGTCCAGCTCCTTGATGCGCTCGTCCTCCAACTCTTCCAACACGCGGATGACATTGTCCACACCGTCCGCCGCCAGATATTTGTCATTGAGCAGCGCCGCCGCCTCGCCGCCGCTGGACGCCCAGCCGACGCCGATCACACCGCACTGCATCAACGGCTCAACTGTCTCCGCTTTCTCCATTTTCTCCACCAAGGCGGGGAAAATCTCGCTGATCGCAATTGCACCGTCCACATAGGACGTCTTGGTGCTGATCGGGCATTTTGTGTCCGTCACCTTGGCTGGACAGGGCGTGATAAAAAACGCGCCGATCTTTTCCAAGGGCAAGCCGGTCTTCTTCCTCGCCTCCTTTTTCACAAAGCGGGCCGCCGTCTCCATGGGGGAATTCAGCGGCAGCACATGCGAACAGAGTTCCGGGAACCGCACGCGGATCAAACGGACCACCGCCGGACACGCCGAGCTGATGATGGGCCGCTCCAGATGCCCCTGCTGCATCAACTTGCGCGTGGCATCGGAAACCAGCTCCGCACTGCGCGCAACCTCATACACCTCATCGAACCCCATCTTCTTGAGCCCGGTGAGGACGATGTCGATGTCGTCCAGATTGTTAAACTGCCCGAACAAAGCCGGCGCCGGAAGAGCGATCTTATAGGAGTAGTTGTCCAACTCGGAGAGATGGTCAAACCGCGCCCGTTTTGCATGATGTGGGCAAACGCGGATACACTCGCCGCAATCGATGCAACGCTCTGAGATAATCTGCGCCTTTCCATCGCGCACCCGGATCGCCTCCGTCGGGCAGCGTTTGATGCAATTGGTGCATCCCATGCATTTCTCTTTATCCAAAATGACCGAATGGAAGAATTTCTCCATCGTTTAATCACCGCCCACCCGGTTCCTATCGGTAAATACAGTTATGTAAAGGGCTGTCCCCTCTCCCACTTTGGTATCTATGTCTAGGATATCGGAATATTTTTTGATATTTGGAAGGCCCATCCCTGCGCCAAAACCCAAGGAACGTACATTGTCCGGCGCTGTGGACCACCCTTCCTTCATCGCTTTGCTCAAGTCCTGGATACCTGGGCCATGATCTTCGAGAACCACATAAATTTTATCCGGGTCAATTTCCACATGCGCCGTGCCGCCGCCCGCGTGGATGACCATATTGATTTCCCCTTCATACATCGCGATCGCTACACGGCGGATGACATCCGCATTGCAGCCAATCTGTTTTAGCTTCCGTTTTACATCGCTGGAAGCCGCGCCAGCCTGGGTGAAATCGTCGCCTGGCACCACATAATCAAATGTTAGGGCACTCATCCGACTTCACTTCCCCCTGACAGGCCATTGGTATAGAGCAGCCCGCATGCGGTAAACATACGGTAAGGGGTTTTCAGCACGGTGATCCCCTTCTCTTTTGCCAACTCTAGGACAGTGGCGTCAATCTCCTTCCCGCGGACAAAGATGATGCAATGCATGTCCATCATCTCCGCAGTGCGCACAACCTGTGGGTTCGTCAGGCCCGTGAGCAGTACGGATTGATCCTTGACAAAGGCCAGCACGTCGCTCATCATATCGCTGCCGCACGCCGTGCGGACCTCCAAATCGAGGTCGCCCTCTACCAGGATATCCGCCTTTAAAATTTTTACTACATCGCGTACCTTCATAGAACGTTCCTCCCGTTTCATCCTATACAATGTTTTTGGATTATAGATGATAAAATTTATGCATTTTTATTATAACATATTACAAAGTCGGAAACAACCGCTGAACGAGAAAGTGCAGCATAAAAAATACCCTTCTCTAAGTTGTTAGAGAAGGGTATTTTTGTTAATCACTATTTAGCAAAATTAGGTTTCATTAGAAGAAACCGCCGATTGTTACCGGTTTTACCGTAAATGTCACTTCGGAGGGGTTAAAGCCATCCTGGCTGGAATAATTCACCGTGTAAGACTGCTCCTGCGGTTCAAGGATATAGCCGTTTTCTGCCAAATATACACGTACATCGTCCTTATCGAGGGTAAATTCCCCTTCGGAGTAAACGGTATGCGTGTAGGAAAGCCCTTCGATAGGATTTCCATCTTGGTCAGCAAATTTCACATTGAATTCTGCTGGCTCCGGGTCCGGCTGCTCTTGGATTGGCCGCACCGTGAATACCACCTCGGAAGGTTCAAATACGTCATTTCCGGAAGCATCCACCCCATAATTTACGGTATAGGACTGCTCCGGCGGGACAAGCTCATAACCGTTTTCTGCCAAGTATGCCTGCACGTCATCCGCATCAAGGGTAAACTCCCCATAGGAGATGGGGCGATACGAACAGGATAGGCTCTCTATGCGGTTCCCATCCTCGTCTTCAAAATACACAGAGAACGTCGAAGATAGCTGCCTGAGCGAAAAATACTTGGTAGCGGAGCCGTTTCCCGTAGCCGGGGCCGTGTAATCCACGCTCAGCGGGTTCGGCTTTCCATTCCGGATGACCGCATATTGTGCGGGCACAATGTCAAACCCTGTCAATCCTTCTATACCCGTCGCCTCTTCCAGGCTTGGGGAAGCATACTGCCAGCCATATTGATTGAGTCCACGCGAAGGAATTTTCACCCCATTCACATGGAGCACCCAGGCGTATTCATATGGATAAGCCGGGGAAGTTGTCCACTTGTATTCCACTGTAACCGTCTGACCGCAAGGGACCCATAAATATCCCAAAGTTTTATAGCCATTATCGTTGATCCGGTACTCGACCTGGTAACTTCCGTCGATCGAATAATCATATGCAAAAGCCACCGACGAAACACAAAACAACATACATACGGCTAACAGAAGAGAAACCAATCTCTTTTTCATGTATTACACCTCTTTCTCCCTGCTTATTCAATCGTTCCGGTATTGAGGCAGACCGTCAGAGTGTTCCGGTATTCCGGATCCGTCGGCACGGAAAGGACCGGGTTCTCCTCTGTTCCAGTAGCGGCCGTATTGCGGATC
>CAUFVC010000315.1:0-3273 GCA_959029275.1 uncultured Eubacteriales bacterium
GATTTTCTTTTGTTTGTATTAACTCGAGCAAAGTATTCTCTCCCACAAAGTGAACTTGCCCTTCCACAAGATTTGGAAATTTGCGTTGCAGATCTGATTCTAGCTCCTTTGCCAAACCTACCACTTTGGGATGCGGCTCTTCCGTGGATACGATGTGTGAATCTGTCGGGATCGAAATATCCCGCCATGCGCGCTCTGTCAAATTGATTTTGTTGATAAGGCAGAAGGCTGCGTCAATTCCGCCATCATCTCCCCCTCCTAGAATTCCTTTTTCGATCTGTTCTCTGCTAAGGTTGAAATTTTTCATCATGAGATATGTAGCATAAAACTCAAAAAAGGATGTAATGTCCTTTGTGTTGCAGTCCTTTTTGCATTCGCTGACGATTAGTTCATTAAGTCGTTGCCCTTGTTTTACCATGGCACTCATAGCAAACCTCCTTTATTTATTCAATAATTAAAATTAGATATCCGCTAGGTATACTTACAGTATATACCATCTTCTACCAATTGTCAACATTAGAATTAAAAATAAATTGCCATTGACGCAAAAAATGACTGAGATCAATACGACCTCAGTCTAGCTATGCTGCAATCATCTATTTGTAGTTATTTTTTCAATCCCCATTCCCTTATAGGAATGACATCATCTAGTATAACAATCCTCGGCCAAAAAGTCAAATAGCAAGCAAGATCCAATTTTTCCCTTTCAATTTTTTCGAGGATAAAAGAACGCGAACATTATCGGGTTTCACCCAGTATCTCACGGATTCCCTCTGCCACTGCGCGGTCATTGTCGAATACGATCTTCCACAGTCGTTTCATTTCTTCCTGTACTTCTTGTTTCTGGATCAACGCAAAAGATTCTTCCGTGGGCCTGTATCCCGTCGAGGGATCGACGTTCAGCAGCCTACTGATTTTCCAACAGACGCCGTGGGTCTCGTCATTGTTGTCAGCGATATAGCGGTGGAAGAACAGATCTGCCTGTCTTTTTTTCATGGCGGTGTCCTCCGACAGAGTGGAGAGCAGATTGTCTTCGGAACAGAATGCCTCCGCCGCATGCCAGCGTGTCTCAATGGGAACGCCGCTGATGCCCATCATTTTAAACGCCACTCCTGCCGCGTTTTCCTGTGTCACGCGGGACAGAGTCGCTTCGATATCTTTTTCCGGTTTGTCGTGTGACGGGTCGGAGAGTGTATAGTAAATCCGTTCCAATACATCCCGATAGGTTTGCTTCCGCTCCGTTTTCCCTGTGATGACGATCCAGTCAGTGTATACGGCGTCTGTCTCCGTGACGGTTTCCCCGCCGTGGCGCATCACAAGAATCCCATCGTCCGTATAGCCGCAGACCGCGTTCCAGCAACGTGTCCACCCCAAATTTTCGGCGATGTTTCCCGTGTCGGCGCAAAGGGCGGTAAATCCGTTGTCAATGGCCTCACATAAGACGGCGCGCATCTCGGAGACGGATTTGTTCCTGTATCGGGCGTAGGAAAGCCCCGCGAAGTCCATGAGGTTTGAGACAAAGGGCTCCTCCCAACGCCAACCGATGGGTATGTCCGGCATGGATTTAACTTCCACGTCGTCGTCTTCCGGGTAGTCAAAGGTAAACGCCACCCCAGAGGCCGTCAAAAAGGTGTGGTACAGCATGAGCTGATGACTGCGCGCTAGATCGCAGCAATTCTGACAGCGTACGCAATAGCTGCCCTTCGGGGCGCACCAGAACGGTGTGTCGGCGGTGATCCCAAGACAAGGCATGACGGCGGAAGAAAGCGCGGCGAAAAAACCGTCGGATTCCGCGTCATTAGGGAACGTGACAAGG
Organism: uncultured Eubacteriales bacterium; assembly: GCA_959029275.1. Classification (GTDB taxonomy): domain Bacteria; phylum Bacillota; class Clostridia; order Lachnospirales; family Bianqueaceae; genus Bianquea. The sequence goes on from CAUFVC010000315.1 coordinate 1,817, forward strand.
TCGATCTTCTTCATAAATTATGCTCCTTTCTGCTTATACAATTTAGGATTTATTGGGCACTTTCCCTCCTGACATATACTATCATACCACCAAAATGTATAAAAATCTACACCCTTCAAGAGAATTAATCAAATTTCTGCCCTTAAAAGTCCGTCACGCAATTCCAGCCATTGCAATGCAGTACCACCTGTGGTATACTAGATCCGTTCGTCAAAGCAGAGTAGGTGGACAGGCGTTAAGTGTCCGGCAGACGGGGAGTTGCTGCCGGAACGAAAAGCGTTCGCGCTTGCGGTCTGACCATCGCATCCCGCTGTTACACGGATTGAAGAGGCAGTACCTCTGTCGATTTGTGCAACCGCATCCAGAGCGGCGCTAGCCGCAGGAAATCTTGTATACATGAGGAGGTCGCTGCTATGAACAGAGGAACTGCATTATTGCGCAAATTTTCGGATTCCTGCCGGGAGATGGGCAACCTGAGGACCATCACCCTGATTGCGATGCTATTGGCCATCAGCATCGTGCTCAGCTTTTTTACCATCCAGGTCTCAGAGTCTCTTCGCCTAGGGCTGGGATACCTAATCACCGCCACCATGGGTATGCTATTCGGACCTGTGACTGCCGGCATTGCCGCCGGGGTGGGAGATATTGTCAAGTATCTCGTCAAGCCCAGCGGTGCCTTTTTCCCAGGCTTCACCGTCACAGCCATGCTGGGCGGCGTCCTGTACGGCATGGTCTTCTATCACAGCCGGGTAACCCTTGTCAGGGCCATCATCGCTAAGTCGCTGATCAATGTCCTTCTCAACATTCTGCTCAATACCCTGTGGCTCTCCATCTTGATGGGGAAGGGCTTTTGGGCCCTTGTGCCGAGCCGCATCATCAAAAACATCGCCCTATTGCCCGTGGAGATTCTGCTTCTGTATACGGTTTTGCGGGTTGTCACCGTGATTGTAGGCAAGCTCCCCTCATCCCCAGTTCGGCCAATCCCCACCCCTCAGAAAAAATAAAATGGTCTGGGCGTGGCTGCCCGCGCCATATTTCTTTACGATACAATGCCCCCTGCCTGTGTTTCCAGGCCGAGGGCATTTTGCATTCACATGCCGCCTTTTTGCTGCTCCTGAATCTTTTCTGCCAGTTCCGTCAGATACACCCACCGCTCCATCTTCGCGTCCAAGCTCTGTTGCAGGGCATCCTTTTCCTCCTGCAATTGCTGTAGCTTCAAATACTGGCTCGCCTGGGCCTCCATCTCCCGGTCGATCCGCGCCACAGCTTCCTCCAGCGATGCAATTTCATCGTCGATGGTTTCAAATTCCCGCTGTTCCGCAAACGTAAACTTCCATCTGGCTGGGCGCTCCTTGCGGTACGCCGGTTTCAAGGTGGATTTTTCCTGTGGAGCCTTGGTTTGCCTTTCCTCCGCTTTCGCGGCTGCGTAGTCACTGTAGCCTCCCATGTACATCCTG
>CAUFVC010000316.1:0-3263 GCA_959029275.1 uncultured Eubacteriales bacterium
CGGTCGAAATACCGGTATCTCGTCATCGATGAGTATCAGGATAGCAGCGACGTCCAGGAACTTATTCTGAGCAGTATCGCGCGGCGGGGCGCGGCGGGAGGCACATCCAACATTTTCATGGTCGGGGATGTGAAGCAGAGCATCTATGGGTTTCGGCAGGCCAGGCCGGAACTTTTTCTGGAGAAATATGAAGCGTACCATGAGACGGGGCTTCCCAGAAAAATCACCCTGCAACAAAATTTTCGCAGCCGGCGGGAGATTCTGGAGGGGGTTAATTTTATATTTGGCGCGCTGATGTGCAGAGAGAGCGCGCAGATGGAGTATACGGAGCGGGAGGCGCTGTATGCGGGGCTGGAGTTTCCCCCCTGCGGGGAGGAGGGCGCCGTGGTAGGGGGCCAGCCGGAGGTGAGCGTTCTGGAATTTCCCCGGGCTGACGAGGAGAGACGGGAGGACGATCCGCGGACGGCCCGGCAGCGGCTTGAGGTGGAGGCGGCTTTTGTAGCGGAGAGAATTCAGGGGATGGTGCAGCCGGAATCCCCTTACCGCGTGTGGGACGATGCCATCGGACAGTACCGCCGGGTTCAGCGGAGGGATATCGTGATTCTGTTGCGCTCTGTCAAAGGCGTATCCGACATTTTTCTCCAAGCGCTGACACAGCGGGGGATAGCCTGCTATACGGAGACGGAGGCTAGTTTTTTCCAGACACAGGAAGTCCAGCTGATGCTGAATCTGCTTCGAATTCTGGACAACCCACTGCAGGATATCCCCCTGGTGGGAGTCTTATATTCCCCAATCTTTGGCTTTACCGCCAGCGAGCTGGCCGCCATCCGGGCCCAGAAGAAGGAGGCGCTTTTTTATGATGCGCTGTGGGAGTACAGTCAGGGGGGACAGGACACGGCGCTGCGGCAAAAGTCGGAGGCGTTCTGCCTGTGGCTGTGGAAGTGGAGAGGGCTGGCCCAATCCCTGTCCATCCACGATCTGCTCTGGTCGCTGTACCAGGATACGGATTACTACAGTTATGCGGCGGCGATGCCCCAGGGAGAGCTGCGAAGGGCGAATCTGGACCTTCTCCTTGAGAAGAGCATCGAATATGAGAAGGGCATCTTCAGCGGCCTCTTCAATTTTCTCCGCTTCATGGAGAAGATGAAAAAACGGAGCCAGGACATTGAGGAGGCCAAGACCATGGGGGAAGAGGAGGACGTGGTGCGGATTCTCAGTATCCATAAGAGCAAAGGGCTGGAATACCCGGTGGTTTTCATCTGCGGGCTGGGACGCCAGTTCAATGCTCAGGATTCGAAAAAGGCGCTGTTGTATCATCGAACGCTGGGGATCGGCGCCCAGGCCATGGACCCGATCCGCTATGTCCGGTATGAGACTCCGGCGAGGGAGGGAATCAAGGATCAGCTCCGAAAGGAAACCTTGGGGGAAGAGATGCGAGTTCTGTATGTGGCCATGACGAGAGCGAAGGAATATCTGTTTTTAACAGGGACGCGCGCAGGTCAGAGTGGGGGAGAGGAAGAGAAAGAACAGGGCTGGACGCTGTCGCCCTACGAGGCGCTGGACGCCAAGTGTTATTTGGACTGGCTGCTGCCCATTCTGGACCATAAGGAGGGATCGGCGTTCCACACGGTCTATCGGACCTATACAAAGCCAGATCCGGAAGGCAAGGGGGAGGCGGCGGCAGGGGACGAGACGATTCCCGGGGACGACGTCCAGAGCTGGGATGGGATCTTTGAAGAAAAATTCGGATGGTCCTACCCCCGGGTGTGGAAACAGAAAATGGGGGTGCGCATTTCCGTCTCCGAACTTAAGCGGACCTACGAGGAAAGGCAGGAGGAGTCCGTATACTGGACGGCTGCCGCGCCCCCATCGCCGGAGGAGGCACAGGGAGGCGCCAGGCGGGGTACCGCTTTCCACGATGTGATATCGAAGCTGGATTTGCGGCGTTTGCGGACAGAAGAGCAGATTCGTGAGCAGCTGCAAGAGATGGCGGCCCGCGGGAGGATATCGGAGGAAAGCCTGGATTTAGTCAATATATGGCAGATCCTCCGCTTTGGGAACTCCGCCCTCTGCGGAAGGATTGTCGCATCGGAAAAAATTTGCCGGGAACAGCCCTTTATCATGGCGTACACGGTGGAGGAAATCAGGGAACTGGCGCCGGAAATACTGCCCTCTGAGACGGACGACTCCGATCCGGCGCGGATTATGGTGCAGGGAATCCTGGACTGCTGCTTTCTGGAGGACGGGCGGTGGGTCGTGGTGGACTACAAGACGGACAGAAACCTGGATGGAAAAAGGCGGGGTGAATACGGGCGCCAACTGTCCCTGTACGCCGATGCTCTCGGAAAAATCAGCGGTATTGCCGTGAAGGAAAAAGTTTTATATCTCGTGTACACGGGAGAGTGTATAAATTTCTAGAATTCTACATTAAAATGGAAATAATTTAGCCCAAATGGTTCATACTATTCTCCATTCCGGAGCGTCAGCGCGGGGCGAAGAGAAATTTGCGAAGGCGACTTCTCTTCTGCCATAAGAGCTATTTGTGGCGCTCCGGCACAAATAGCCGTGTGAAAAATAAGCTGTTCGAGCTTATTTTTCACACTAAGGATATTCTTGGACCAGGAGGGATAGCGTTTGAGTAAGAAGTGGAAAAGCCTGCTGTTGGGGGGGATTGCGGGGATCGTCAATGGATTGCTGGGTTCCGGCGGCGGGACGATTTTAGTCCCTTTTATGGAGCGGAGCTTGAAGGTGGAGGAGCACGAGGCCCATGCGACGGCCATCGCGGTGATTCTGCCCTTGTGCGTCATCAGCTCTTTCTTCTACATCGGGAAGGGCGCTATGGACTGGAGCGTCTTCTGGTGGGTGGCCGCAGGCGGTGTTGTGGGGGGCTTGGCCGGCGCGAAGTGGCTTACTAAAGTGTCAGACCGGTGGCTCCACATTATCTTCGGAGGCTTCATGGTGATCTCCGCCGTGAGGATGATTCTGTGATGGTCGCGCTGTATATTGTGATCGGAGCCCTGGCGGGTGTCATCAGCGGTATGGGGATCGGAGGCGGCGTGATTTTGATCCCGGCGCTGGTTTTTTTCACGTCCATTTCCCAGCATGGAGCGCAGGCGGTCAATCTTTTGTATTTTTTGCCTACGGCAGTGGCGGCGCTGATCGTACACATTCGGAACAAACGGATCCGCAAGGATGTCCTGCTGCCGCTGATTATCGGAGGCTTGCTTGGCGCAGTCGGCGGGAGCATTTTGGCAAACCGGCTG
>CAUFVC010000317.1:0-3243 GCA_959029275.1 uncultured Eubacteriales bacterium
TACAAAAAGGAAAAGATTAAGGGCAACCCGGCCATGCTGGTCAGCACTCCCAAAATCCACGATAAGAATATTATCCGACTGGATGTACACGAGATTGCCCGTCTGTTGGACGAGGTGGAATCCGGCGATAAGCTGACGAAGCGCCAGCGGGTCTACCACGAACATACCCGCGTCCGGGACCTCGCGCTGATCTCTGTGCTTTTGGGGACGGGGATGCGGGTCTCTGAATGTGTCGGCCTGAATCTGACCGATATTGATTTTGAGAATAATGGACTTCGGATTGTGCGGAAAGGCGGCAATGAGTCCATACTCTATTTTGGGGATGAGGTTGAACAGGCCCTCCGCGACTATCTCCAACAGCGAAAACAGATCCTTCCGCTGGGCGGACACGAGGATGCCCTCTTTTTATCCCTCAAAAAAAGCAGGATCACCGTCCGCGCGGTTGAAAACCTGGTGAAAAAGTACGCGCAGACCGTTACCCAGCTAAAAAATATATCGCCCCACAAACTGCGCAGCTCCTATGGAACAGAGCTGTACAATGAGACAGGCGATATCTATCTCGTAGCGGATGTGCTGGGCCATAAGGACGTCAATACAACGCGAAAGCACTATGCGCAGATTGAAGATTCCCGGCGCCGCAGTGCCGCCAACGTGGTGAAGCTTCGAAAAGAGGAATAGGGAAGAACAAAAAACGACAGGAAGTGACCATAATTGTTCGCTTCCTGTCGTTTTTATACGTAAACGTTCGATCAAGCGGTTTATTCCATCAGCTTGAGATAGAGAGCCTTGATCTCTTCTACGCTTGTATCCCGAGGATTTCCTGGACGGCAAGCGTCCGCATAGGCGGATTCTGCCAGGAAATCTACGTCCTCGCGTTTCACGATATCCTTCAAATCCGCGGGGATGCCCACATCGGCTGACAGCTGCCGGACTGCGTCCACAGCCGCCTTTCGATATTCATCCTGTGTCATGCTCTCCACCCCCTTGACGCCCATAGCCTCCGCGATCTTCTTATATTTATCGCCGGTCGCCGGTGCGTTGTATTCCATAATGGTGGGAAGGAGAATCGCATTGGCCACACCGTGCGGCGTGTCATACAGGGCGCCTAGGCCGTGGGCCATGCTGTGTACGATTCCCAGTCCAACATTGGAGAAGCCCATCCCCGCCACATACTGGGCCAGCGCCATGCCATCCCGGCCCTCAGGAGTATTGTTCACAGCGCCGCGCAGATGCTGGGCAATAAGCTCAATCGCTTTCAGATGAAACATATCCGTCATCTCCCAAGCGCCTTTTGTGATATAGCCTTCAATGGCGTGGGTCAGCGCGTCCATTCCGGTGGCCGCCGTCAACCCTTTGGGCATACTCGCCATCATGTCAGGATCGATAACGGCTACCTCCGGTATGTCGTGGGTGTCAACACAGACAAACTTCCGTTTCTTCTCCACATCCGTAATGACATAATTGATCGTAACCTCCGCCGCCGTTCCCGCTGTCGTGGGGACTGCAATGGTAAAGACCGCGTGATTCTTTGTGGACGCCACCCCCTCCAGGCTCCGGACATCTGCAAATTCAGGGTTTTCCGCGATGATTCCAATCGCCTTGGCCGTATCCATAGAGGAACCGCCGCCAATGGCAACGATACAATCCGCCCCTGACGCTTGAAAGGCTGCTACGCCGTGCTGCACATTCTCAATGGTAGGATTGGGCTTGATATCCGAGTAAATCTCATACGCGATGGACGCCTGCTCCAATATGTCCGTGACCTTTTTGGTTACCTGGAACTTGATTAGATCTGGGTCCGAACAGACAAACGCTTTTTTATACCCTCTTGCCTGTATCTCCGTGGCAATTTCTGCGATCGCGCCTTTCCCGTGATACGAAACTGTGTTTAGAACAATACGATTCGCCATATCATCGACCTCCAAGTAAATTTACGTCTCACAACGCAATTTTGTATAAATCTACACCATATATTATACTCCTGTTGGTATCTTTTGTCAAATGCTTACCATAGCGCCCCCGATCACATAGACAAGAAAGGCCACTCCCTATGAGGTGGCCTTTCTCTATAATATTTATAATCGTTCCCATGCCATCCGTCCCAATAGATGACTCAGGACTCCAAGGTTTTGTCGATCTCCACGTCGTTGCCCGAGGCAACCAGAGCAAATTCCCTTTGAATGGCTTCCTCCGGCTCTTTCGTCAACAGACTGACGACGAAAAAGGCGACCAAGCCCACAAGAAAACCGGGGAGCAGGGAGTACAGTCCTGTTGACGCCGCTAAGGTAGCGCCGCCGAATTTAATATAATCCCAGATGATGACCGTCAGACCTCCGCCGATCATGCCAAAAGCAGCTCCGATTTTATTGCCTCGCTTCCAGAAAAGGCTCAGCAGAACGACAGGGCCGAAGGTAGCGCCAAAGCCTGCCCAGGCGTTAGAGACCAGATCCATGACACTGCTCTTAGGATCCAGCGCGATACAGAATGCGATGGCGGCAACGACGATGGTTACAATTCGACTCAGCCGAAGGAGACTTTTGTCCGACGCATTTTTATTGACGACGCCTTTATAGAGATCCTGCGAAATGGAGGAAGCCGTGACGAGAAGCTGTGAGTCTGCCGTAGACATAATGGCGGCGAGAACGCCGCACAGCAGAATACCGCCGATCAGGAGCATTAACGGATTCCCTTTGAAAATCTCCAGGATCATGGAGATAAAGACTTTTTCTTTGTTGTCGGCGCCGAGGTTCGGAAGAAAAGCGCGTCCGATAACGCCAATGGCACAGGCAGCGCCCAAAGACAGAATAACCCACGTAATGGCGATAACCCTAGACTTTCTGACTTCCCGATTATTTTTGATCGCCATAAAGCGAATTAAAATATGGGGCATCCCAAGATATCCCAGCGCCCAGGCCAGCTGTGAGACCAGGGACACAGCCGTGATCCTCTCCCCTCCATTGTACAGCGGATTCAGAAAATGGGGAGTTCCTGTACTATTCAGCTGCCCTAATCCGCCCATAAGGTTCAGCGCCACGGCAGGCACGATCAAAATGGCGAAGAGCATCAATAAGCCCTGTATGAAATCTGTCCAGCAGACGGCCATGAATCCGCCGAGAAAGGTATAGGACAAGATTACAACCGCGCCGATGATGAGCGCATATGTATACTCGATTCCAAAAATGGTTTGGAAAAGCTGGGCGCCCGCTGAAAAAGCTGAGGCGGTATAGACGAGAAAGAAGATCA
>CAUFVC010000318.1:0-3186 GCA_959029275.1 uncultured Eubacteriales bacterium
TTGCCGCCGCCTGTCCGGCTGCTTGGCCAGTAATAAAACATCCCGGCATTGCCCTGACGGATGCCTGCATGTAATGGTCACAGCTGATACAGCGTCCCGCCACGAGAAGGTTGTCAAACCCCTTAGGCGTAAGACACCGGTAGGGTATGCCATAGCTCTCCCCTTCTTCCAATCCGCATCGGATCAACTCTTTATGTTCATCCGCATCATTGCTGCCAATCGATGATGCATGGGCGTCGATCTCGTAATTATATCGTCCGATCTCATCTTCAAAAAAAGCCTTCCGCAGGAAATCCTCATAGGTTAAAACATAATCCCCCACAATACGGCGTGTCTCTCTGATTCCCATCAAGGCGCCACTGTCAATCGGAACGGCATTTTCAAAACCTTCCAGATACCTTCTATAATATTCTTCGTATTCTTTCAGCATGGCCCGTCCCGCAAGCATTCCCTCTGTAAGAGACATTTCATCTGTCCCATCAATTGAAAAAATATGCCCGATATTGCCTCCGCCTACTGTTTGGCCCACCCGCCACATGCCCGGTAAATGAGGGTCGCATACGCTGATAACGCCATCCTCATATGCCTTCTGTAGCATTTTTCCATTTCTAGGTGACTTCCCGTGATATCCCTTTTCACGGGCTTTATCCCAGTCAATATCCGACCAAAGGCTACAGAGTGTTCCGGCCTGAACATTCCCTTTGCTGTCTCCATATGCGAATCTGGCGCCTGCGTAATAAGCTAAAACGCCATCGCCGGTGCAATCAATATATACCTCGGCTTCTATTGCAAAAATGGAACTTTGGCCGCTGCACACCACATACTCAATATGACTTCCTTTTTCGATTACATCAATCACTTTTGTAAAGAAGTGAACCTCCGTTCCACATCCAACTACAATATCATCATATATTGTTTTAAGCTTTCCCGATACGATACTTATGCCTTCACGATTCAAAGCGCGATACTCATTGGTATCCGGACTTACGGCTCCCCTCTGGATACATGTATCATGAATAAGCCTGCCGAATCCTCCCGCAAGAAAATTTTTGCCGTCCGTAAACATACAGAAGGCCGGAACACGGCCCATCGTCCCCATGCCGCCGAGAGCTCCACAGGCTTCCGCCAGAATCACTTTTTTGCCTGCCAGTGCCGCTGCCCACGCTGTGGCACAGCCCGAAGGCCCGCCCCCTGCGATAAAAATATCTGCCTGATAGCGCACCTCTATCTCTCTGCTGTATTGAATCATGCTCGTATCCTCCCGGTAGTCCCTCCGATATACTCCATTTTAAACGGCGGCCGCACTCTTAGCAAGTACCAAAATGTTCCGGGCAAGACAAAATGTTTCGGGCAATCCAAACGCAATAAAATTCCCGCTAAGAATCTAGTTCTTAACGGGAATTTTCAGCAGCTCAGCGCCATTTTGATATAAAATTTTTTCTTTCACGCGATCCGATAAGTCCAGCCTGTCCAGCAGCTGAAATTCGCGCTCCGGAAGGGACACGGGATAGTCGGTTCCAAACAGGATCCGATCCTCCCCGTGTCTCTCTATTATGTTTCGGCTCACAGCTGGATCTAATGCCCAGAGGGCGCTGGAGGTGTCCAGCCACAGATTCTCCCGCCCACATAGAGTCAGCGCATCGTCCCAGCGCGTGTATCCCCCAAGATGGGCGCCGATTACCTTTAACCGCGGAAACCGATCCATCACCTTGGCAAGGCGCTGGGGTCTAGAGTATTCATACCGGGCATCCCCGAGGTGGACCATCAGCGGGACCTCCACCTGAGACAGATAGTCATAGGCGGGGTCCAGGCGCGGATCGTCAATGAAATACTCCTGCATATCCGGATGGATCTTGACTCCGCGGCACCCCTCCGCTAAAAACCGTGCGATCTCCCCTGTATTATCCTCATAGGCGGCGTGGATGGTGCCAAATCCAATGAGCTCGTCATCCAACACGCTCAACAGCCAATTGTTGATGGAGTGTACCAGGTCCGGCCGCACAGCGACTCCCAGCACAACGGTATAGGTAACGCCCGCTTCGCGCTCCACCTGTTTTAAATGTGCGATGGTGCCCTTCCCATACATCGGAAGGTCATAAAAATCCCCAATATATTGTACACCCTTATCCGCAATCTTATCCGGATAGGCGTGAGTGTGAAAATCGATGATCATCGCCGGTCCTCCCTGTCAATATGTCGAAACATATTATACAGCGGAACCTTCCACTTGTAAAGTCCCTATCGCTTTCCAAGGATTTTACAAAACTCGTCGTAGTAGAGGCAGCTGTCCACCGGTGTGTTTGCCGGAATATGGTTTCCCACCGCCATGATGAAGCCCGGATATTTCTTCCCGATGTCCATACAGCGCTTCACTTCCCGGTAGATGGCATCCTTATCGCCTTCCAATAAAATTCGCGTGTCCGCGTTTCCGATAAAAGAGTGGGTCTTGCCATACTTCTCCGCGATATAGGCCATGTCCGTGCTGGGCTCCATGACAAAACAGTCCACCCCTACTCCGGCTATGTCGTCGATAAATTCAGAATAGTTGCCGTCGGAGGTGTAGACGAGAATCTTGCCCGCATCCTTCAATAGGCGAAAGAGCCGTTTATAATTGGGAAAAAGATAGGTTCGATACCACTCAGGCGCGAGAAACGCCCCCTCCGTCCAGACGATATCGTCGTGAATCATCACCGTTGGCACATTGGAGGCCGCCAGCGCGCGGAAAAAATGCTCAATCCACATGCTATAGCGATTCATCAAATGCCCAAATTGTTTCGGATTGGTCCCACAGCAGGTGAGCAGCATATCCCAGCCAAAGATCTCAATCAGGCCCGACATGCCCGTTATATAGATCCCTGTCGTGGCCACAGTGTCAGGATTCTCCCTCCGAACCGCTTCGTAGTTCTCTTCAAACTGGCGGATCATCTCCTGCTGGGGGACGACCGGCAGCGTCTCAAAGGGATCAAAGCGAAGCGCTTCCTCTTCATCGTCAAATAGATAATGTATGTTATCATTCCGGTCGCTTCCGCCCTCCGCATACTCCGCGTGGCCCATGGAACTGCAATATGGCCCGAGATAGCTGTTGTGGACTAAAATGTTCCAGGTAAAGCAGAAATCCCACGCCCGCATAAATTCTTGGCGGGCTTTTGTCCACTGTTCTGGCGTCGGATTATGGGACAGATCCAT
>CAUFVC010000319.1:0-3184 GCA_959029275.1 uncultured Eubacteriales bacterium
ATTGAGAAGGCCCAGACGGCCATCGATGAGGACAAGGCCAAGGAGATGTCCCAGCGGATACTGTCCAATGATTTCAACCTGGAAGATTTCCTGGAACAGATGCAGCAGGTCAAGAAGATGGGACCTCTGAATCAGCTGATGGGAATGCTCCCTGGGGTAGGCAGCAAGCTGAAGGACGTGGAAGTGGATGAGAAGGGCTTGGCCCGCACGGAGGCGATCATTCGATCGATGACCGTTGAAGAGCGGCGGCATCCCAATATCCTGAATGCATCCCGCAAGCGCCGGATCGTCAAAGGGTCTGGAAGTAGCATTCAGGAATTGAATGTGTTGTTAAAGCAGTTTGATCAGATGAAAGTCATGATGAAGCAGATAAGCGGAAGTATGAAGGGAAAACGAAAAGGCGGACTTATGGGAAAGATGCCCTTTCGCCTGGGATAAGAGGAACCATTCGATTTTCACAGAAATCGAGTTTCCATAGAGGTCACGGCCAAGACCGTGACCATCAGTATACGAGGAGGTGAAATGAACCATGGTAAAGATGAGACTGAGGAGAATGGGTTCCAAAGGAGCTCCTTTCTATAGAATCGTAGTTGCAGATTCGCGTTCTCCGAGAGACGGACGGTTTATCGAAGAAATTGGATATTATGATCCTACGAAGAATCCAAGCGTGGTCAAGGTTGACCAGGAATTGGCTCAGAAATGGCTTTCTCAGGGAGCACAGGCTACGGACACCGTCAAGAAACTTCTCAAGATTGCAGGAGTGGAGTAATCGACGAGACGCCGCAGCTTCCTGGCGTGTAAATCGCGCGTCAGCGCAGGAGGTGTAAAACCGTGAAGGAATTGGTAGAAGTAATTGCGAAGGCACTGGTAGACCATCCTGAGCAGGTCCATGTCGATGAGGTTGCGAAAGAGAGCGCTCTGGTCATCGAGCTGAAGGTTGCGCCGGAGGATATGGGCAAAGTCATCGGAAAGCAAGGCCGCATCGCAAAGGCGATTCGTACTGTTGTCAAAGCTGCGGCAGTAAAGCAGGATGAGAAGGTAGTCGTCGAAATCATGCAGTAACCTATCGGAGCAAACCGCCGGCTATGCCGGCGGTTTTATCGTCTTGTAGGAAACTCCGCCGTAGGCGGACAACCGTGATGGGATGGAGGAAATGTATGGGAGATATGTTTCGGATTGGGGTCGTGGCCAGTGTACACGGCATCAAAGGCGCAGTCAAAGTATTTCCGACGACGCAGGAGCCTGAGCGATTCTCCAGGCTGGAACAGGTCATCTATAAAGCGCCTGGCAAGGAAGATTCGGAGGGAGAGAGCTGGACCATTCAATCCGCCTCACCGTTCAAAAATATGGTCCTGCTTCAGGTGAAAGAGCTGACGGATCGAAATCAGGCGGAAGCCGTAAAGGGCGGGACACTGTGGATCCCCAGGGAGGAAGCCCTGCCGCTGGAGGAAAATGAGTATTATATCAGCGATGTGGTGGGAGCCCTGGTTGTGACGGAAGAAGGGGAGACGCTGGGAATGGTAGGCGATGTGTTGACGACTGGCAGCAATGAGGTGTTCGCAGTCAAGACACCGGACGGCCAGGAGATTTTGATTCCGTCAATCAAAGACTGTGTTATCGCCATGGATCTGGACAAAAAGATTGTGACAGTACACTTACTGGAAGGACTGCGGTGAGGAGGATTGTATTGGAGAGGGACGATTCGAAGGAACCCGTTCACAGTATGCGTTTCTGCGTGTTGACTCTATTCCCGGAGATGATCCGAAATGCAGTGTCCTACAGCGTGCTAGGGCGCGCCGCCGCGGCTGGCATCATATCCGTGGATGCGGTGGATATCCGGGACTATTCGCAGGACAAGCACAAGCATGTGGACGACTACCCTTTTGGCGGCGGAGCCGGGATGGTTATGCAGCCACAGCCGATTTATGATGCCTACGAGGATGTGCGCAGAGGGTTTGCCAAGACCCCCAAAGTCGTGTACCTGAGTCCCAAGGGGCGAGTGTTGAGCCAGGAGATTGCAAGGGAGTTGGCCCAGGAAGAAGGGATCATTCTGCTGTGCGGTCACTATGAGGGCGTTGACCAGCGAGTGCTAGATGAGATCGTGACAGATGAGATTTCCATTGGCGATTTTGTGCTGACAGGCGGAGAGCTCCCCGCCTTGGTTCTGATTGACGCAGTGGCCCGGATGGTGGATGGCGTGCTGGGCAATGAAAGCTCAGCGGGGGAGGAATCCTTTTCCGGCATGTTTTTAGAATACCCACAGTATACGCGCCCCCGGGAGTACCACGGCGTGCCGGTTCCCGAGATTCTCATGAGCGGCCACCACGCCAATATCGCCGAGTGGCGTCTGACTCAATCCATAGCGGTCACGGTCCAAAAGAGGCCGGACCGGATCGATCCGGAGAGGATGACGGAGCAAGAGCGGCGCATCTATGAGAAAATCCGGCGGGAAGGGGGAGCCTCTCCCGTCCAGAGCGCGGGCGGGGATCCCCGCGGATGATACGGAAATTTAATGTAAAAATAGTTGAAATGTGGGAAAAAATATGATATAATAGGGGACGCGACGTAGGAGAGCCTTCTCCTACTGAGGATGAATACGGATGCTCCGCTGGTACGGCAACTTGACGTGTATGTGGAGGTCGAGCGTGTATTGATGAGCGTCTTAGAGGGAAGGAGGTTGGCTCATGAACCCAGAGATCATTCGTCAGATCGAAAATGAGCAGTTAAAAAAGGAAATCACTCCTTTTGCGGTTGGTGACACCGTTCGCGTATATGCCAGGATCAAAGAGGGGACCAGAGAGCGCGTTCAGATGTTCGAGGGAACCGTGATCAAACGCCAAAATGGTGGCGTTCGAGAGAACTTCACAGTTCGCCGTGTTTCCTACGGCGTAGGTGTGGAGAAGTCTTGGCCTTTGCACTCTCCCATCGTTGAAAAGATTGAAGTGGTGAGAAGAGGTAAAGTGCGCAGAGCGAAATTGTACTACCTTCGTGACCGCGTCGGCAAGGCTTCGAAAGTCAAGGAACGGATCTGAGACAGATCATTCCAAAGAAAAAGGGACGATGTCAAGTCCCTTTTTCTGCATTCAATCAGGAAAGAAGGAGCAGTATGGAGAACAGAAATAGAGACAAATCGGCGGAGACAAGTTCTTCCAGGCCATCGTCCAAGAATGACCGCCGCGTGAGG
>CAUFVC010000320.1:0-3161 GCA_959029275.1 uncultured Eubacteriales bacterium
GATCCCGAATCCGGATCAGAAGCTGTGGGAATCGATTCTCGGCTGAGAATCTCCGGGATATTAAACTTGTATGGAATAGGATATGAAAAAGTGGTTCATACTTGTTGGTATGGGCTATTTTTTTATAAATGGGATTTAATGTAAAAAATTGCGCTTTAGTGCAAATTCTGACTTGAAATTGACATTCTGTTTAAATTTGAATTCGAATTGTCGCCTTGACAGATTTCAGCCCTGAAATATGGAACAGTAGTATTCGACAATACGTTGATAGGAGGGCGATGAAATGGCAACAGATCGAGAGAAGAAAGTAGAGAACCTTGGAAAGAGGCTGAAAGAACTTCGAGATGAGCAGGGTCTAACGCAGGAGGAGGTTGCCAACGCCATCGGAGTCGAGGCGGGCGCCTATTCCAATTACGAGAGAGAGACCAGAACCCCCGATGTACAGAAGCTGACGGCATTGGCCGATTTTTACCGGGTCACCATCGATTACCTTTGCGGCCGGACGACGCAGCGGACTGGGGGAAATCCCATGGACATGTACGGCGCCAGGTTATTCCGGGATTTGAAGAAGGTCATCGACAAGTATGAGAAGCTGATTCAGGCGAACCAGGACAATTGCCAGTAGAGTATCGAAATCTCCCGCGGGCCGTTAAGAAGAAATTGACAAAGCGTTGACAGCGCAGTATAATAGTCAGACAGAACGTATGCACTGTTTTCATACAAGGAGGATACATATATGGCCAAAGTTTCACTTTTGGGTGATTCGATTATGTTTCAGAATTATGGTCCGGTGGTTGAGAGGACTCTCGGGGATCAATTTACTGTTTTCCGGCCTGGTGAGAATGGGCGGTATTCCGCCTATACGCTTTGGAGCCTGCAGGATTGGGGGGAGGGGATTGCCGGCAGCGATATCATCCACTGGAATAACGGCCTTTGGGATGAGACGGATTTATATGGCGACGGCCCATTTACGCCCCTTGACACCTATGTGGACACCATGGTTCGGATCGCTCGGATTCTCAAGAGGATCACGCCGAATCTTATTTTTGCCACCACAACGCCGCCCTCGCCTAAGATGTGGGACCATGATCAGAACCGTATTCGGCTCTATAACCAGGCTGTCTGTGAGGCGCTGGTTCAAGAGGGGGTTCGGATCAACGATCTTTTCTCCCTTGTTTTGCCCAATGTGGAGGAATATATTTGTGAGGATTTGCTCCACTTAAGCGAAGCCGGGGTCCAGGCCTGCGCTAAACAGGTACAGGATGCTATCACCGCTCTTGCAAAGGAAAAGAATCTGATTTAACTTCAATCCGCCTTTTCAAAAAGCGCGACTGCAAGCGAAAGGAGCAGCTATGAGCGACTGCCAAATCAAACAATTATTTTCGACCCCGCCGGCGGGATATGGAACCGTTCCCTTTTACTGGTGGGTTGGAGATCCCATTGACCGGGATAAGCTTCTCTACCATTTGGATCAGGTCAAGGACCACCATATAAGCGGTTTGCAGGTAAATTATTGCCATACCGACAAGGGAGGGTTGGCATACGGTTTAACCATGCGAAATGAACCGGATCTGTTCTCCGACGAATGGTGGGAGCTATTTGGGTGGTTTTTGCAGGAGGCTAAGAAGCGGGGCATTGCCGTCAGCCTCAGCGATTATACCCTTGGGATTCCGGGGCAGGGATATTTTACGGATTGGATTTTAGAGGAACATCCGGAAATGACGGGGTGCATGTTGCAGATGCATTCCGCGGAGGTGAAAGCCGGCATTCCAGTGGAGATCAGCCTTTCGGGGATATGCGCCCGTGAAGATCTGCTCTGCGCCGTTTTTCTGCATGGCCAAGCAAAAGTCGCGGACCTGCTGGGGGAGCTGTCATCGGGGACTCTTACGTATTGTCCAGATTGTGACGGAGAGATCGTGGCGGTATACCGCAAGAGGAAAGAGAAATCTTTGGATCCCATGCACCCGGAGGTAGGCAATCAGGTGATTGCCAAGTTTTTTCAACCATTTGAAGAGCATTTTCCCGGAGAGTGCGGGAAAGGATTGAATTTTTTCTTTTCGGATGAACTTGAGTTCCGCATCCGGGGTAATCTGTGGAATGATGTGTTTGCAGAGGAGTTTCAGCGGCGGAAGGGGTATGATATCCGCCCTGTTCTCTACCAGCTTTTCAGGCAGGCAGACCAAAACTTCATCAAGACCCGTCTGGATTATTGCGATGTGATTGTGCAGCTGGAGGAGGAACACTACTTCCGAAAAGTCTATCGTTGGCACGAAGAGCGCGGCATGGTGTACGGCTGTGATCACGGTGGAAGAGGCAAAGATGTCACGGAGTTCGGCGATTACTTCCGGACGCAAAAGTACAATCAAGGGCCCGGGTGCGACCAACCGAAGCTGGAGTCGGATATCGTCAAAAACAAAGTGGCCAGCTCCATCGCCCATCTGTATCAGCGCCCTCGCGTGTGGCTGGAGGGTTTTCACAGCAGTGGATGGGGCACGTCCTCCCAGGATCTGGCGGACGCGCTGGCGCGAAATTTTGTCATGGGGCATACCCTTTTGTCGCTGCACGGCTTTTACTATTCCACCCATGGAAGCTGGTGGGAATGGGCGCCGCCGTGCAATTGCGTCAGGGTTCCCTATTGGAAGGATATGAAGCAACTCCTGGCCGGGGTTGAACGCATGAGCTATCTCTTAAGTCAGGGGGTCCACTGCGCTCCGGTGGCGATTTTATATCCGGTTGCCGCCATAGAGGGGGGCATAGAGGGGGAGGCAGCTGTTGAGGCCGCATTCTCCATGGGAGAATCCCTGTATTCTTCCGGTATTGATTTGGATTATCTGGATTTTGAATCCCTTCGCCGGGCCAAGATTGCCGGCGGCGCGCTACAGATCGCCGGGGAATCCTATTCGGTGGTTGTCATTCCCAATATGCGAACCATACGCGGGGAGACCATCCAAAAGCTGTTATCCTTCGCCAAGGCGGGAGGAAAGGTGATTTGTGCCGGCGATTTCCCGGCTTTTAGCGATCTTGCGCTGGATGGGATGGAGGCAGAATTCCGGCTGGCAGGGGGCATCATCGTGCGGCCGGAGGAAGCGGTGGATCGGGTTCGCTCGATTGTCCGGGCGGATATCGTTCCGGAGCGGACAGCGGAATACTATGCGCTCCAT
>CAUFVC010000321.1:0-3155 GCA_959029275.1 uncultured Eubacteriales bacterium
GTTTTCCGGTCTTCCGGCTTGCGGCGCTATTTCGTGCCTGACGGCAGCCGATATGGACAGCCGGGCCCCATGTAATGTTCCGTGGGGCTCCAGTCAGCCAAAACGATTTCCTGGAGGACATCGCAGAGGCTGTCCCCCCTCGCCTATGTACATACAGTTGGGGCAGACATCCGGGTTACAGTACATCGCTCGGCCCCGCTTTCTCCGAAGCCGGAACCGCCTCGATGATCCCGACGTCATGCAGGATGACATGATCGATCTTGGATCTGTCCAGAAGCAGCTCCCTGGGCATAGGCGTCTCCAGATCCTCCGGAAGCCATTGGGGATAGACATGGACAAACCCTTCATGGTTGATATAGGCGTCCAGCGTATGCTTCACCAGCTCCAGGATCAGCGGCTTCCACTCGCCTACGCTCTCAGGCGTATTGTCTCGATAGGGGAACTCTCGAATGAGAACGTCGTTATACTCCACGCTGCGGTTGCGGATGAAATCCGCGCGGGTCACGGCGCACACATGATCGTCGCCAATCGCCCACACGATCTCGCCCGACTCGGTATCCCGCGCCTGGATCAGCATATAGTGCTGTCTCGCCGGGGTGTTTGCACAGACATACTCCAAATACTCAAATGTTTTCTCGCTCATACTTCAGATCCTCCTTCACCATATGTCCAGGCGTGCGCAGGCCGCACAGAAAAAGCTGTACAGCACAGCAGTAGCCGGCACAGAATGCCTGCTCCCGGTCGATACTGGCCCGCTCCTCGGTCAACTCAAACAGGCGTTCCGCCTTTGAGAAATGCTCCGGCGGCAGTTCAGCGCGCAGACACTCCAAGTATGCAGAGATTTTCCTGCTTGCATCCTGGTATTCTTCTGTGTTAGGCCTTTCAAAATAGGGTTCATATTGTCCGTAAAATAGGTCGTGCAGAATATCCTGGGTATCCAGAGGAAACGGAATTACGCTCGGGGCCTGATGGAGCCCCTGGGCGATCTCCTGGAGCGCAGAGATCAGCTTTGGCAGCTGACTCTCAAAAAAGCGTTTCCCTGCCACAGTCTCGTAAAAATTCAAAATGATCTCCTTTCTTATCCTATCCCGCCTCGCCGTGGCGCATGGCCGACGCCATGCCGCTCCAGACAAGGCAGGCGGTCTGAATCGTCTCCGGGGACACGTCAACGCGCCAGTTAGTGGGATCCGGTTGGCCGCGTATGACGCGTTCCAGAGTACCGGCGCTGCTGCACAGCGCATACCGCACCCACTGGCACCGGCCGCCTCGCTGGGAGACACGCCGCATCAGCACGTACATGGCAGCTCCTCCGATCCCGACAGCTCCGACTGCAGCTCGCCGCACAGCGTCTCCACATTCTTCCGGTACTGCGGCAAAAACGGCTGTTCCAGATCATAGTGGAAATAGTAGTAATACAGAACCTGGTAATACCGGCGCTTCCGCTGTGCCGGGGAGAGGGCTTTGAGCAGCCTGCCCAGCCGTGGGATCACATCGGACACCTCCGTTAAAGACGCGCGGTCTTCTCTGGTGAAGTTCTCATACATCCAGTCCTTCACCACGGCCCGTCCCCCGGAGAAGTGGCCGGCATGGCCGTCCATGCACTGGTAAAATACAAAATCCCTGCCGCGTGTGCCGGGAAATGCCGTAAACGGGTAGAGCCGGCACACCCTGGGGCGTGCCTCATAGACCGAGCACCGTCCGTTTTCCAGAAAGGTGCAGGCACCCTCCGGCCCCGTCGCATTCATCAGGTAGATCGGGAAAATCCCTTCCAGCGTGGAAATGTGTGTGAACCAGGAATACACGCCCTCCACGCCCCGGATCTGCGAATATCCGGATCGCCCATGGAAAAAGCGGGCCAGTCGGAAGGCGTCTATGGGCTCCACCATAATGGTGTCCTTTATGTTCCGGCAGCAGGCGGCGCACCGTCCACAGTGGAAAGGGACCGTATCCTTGGAGCGGAGAGGGATCATATCGCTCATAGCACAGCCCTCCAGAAATCCGCATCAGGGTCGGGCTCCGCCTGCCCGTCCGGATCAGGCCCCCACGTCTTTTCAATCTGGGCAATGGCGCACATAACGCCTTCCCGGTACGCTTCTCTCCACCGGCCGGAGCATCTGGCATTCTCCACCTTCCGCCGCAGAGAGCCCACCGCATATTGATATTTTTCGGATGCGGAGCGCGGGCGTGTTTTGACATGGGGGGCACCGTCCGCAGGCAGATCTTCCATGTCGCGGCCCCATACCTCCTTGATCTTGGACATTCCGCAGAGCACCCCGTTGTTGAAAGCTGTTTGCCGGTTGGTGGGGAGGCGAATCAATTTTCGGCGCAGGGCGTTAATCGCACTGTTGTACCTCGCCTCATTGCTGCCGCCTGTTATGGGCGCCGCTCTCCTTTCCTGCGTTTTTGTTGTTCTCTCAGCAATGCTCGTCATACTATGCCGCCTCCTGCCGGCGGGCCGTCAGATAAGCGGCACACAACCGCTTATCCCCGGCGATTTCCTGCTCCGTAAGGCCCAGCGCATCAAGCGCAGGCTCAGGGTCGCGGGTATAGCCGTATCCCAGCTGTATCCGCAGAGCAGCCTTACCACCACATAGCCCCAGATAAATGCGCTGTACAGGATGTAAAAATACCAGTTCAGCGAGGTGTCTGCCGAGGGCTTCATTCGATTCCCTTCTTTCATCACTTCATGTTCAAATAGGCTTGGAAAAGATTTTTCAGCAGCCTGCGCACACGTTTTACGCCGACGTTCCTGGCCCGAGCCGCTTCCGGCACGCTATATCCGCGCAGCCGCAGTTCCACCAGGGCATACTGCTCTTTCGTTGCAATACGGGCGAGGTCGTGCAGGATCAACTCTGCCTCCAGTTTCTCCCACAGGAGATCTGCCTGCCGGCCCTGAGAATCGGAGAAACGCGCGCAGCTCTCCCGATTCCGCTTCTCAGCCCGAAAGAAAACGCCAAGACTCTGCCCCATAGCCCTCCACGCGACCGTGGAAAAACAGTATTGGGACAAGGCGGGCCGCGTCAGGTACCTCTGCACAGCGCGGAGGTACCCGAGGGCCGCAATATCGTAATACTCACAGATATCCAGGCGCCGGTCGAGCAGAAACTGGTAGATCAGCGCATGGTGTTCCTCAGCAAATTGACGCTGCGGTTCCG
>CAUFVC010000322.1:0-3147 GCA_959029275.1 uncultured Eubacteriales bacterium
GCAACTTCCCTCTTCCTTCCACCGCTAAAACTTTTTTCCTGTATGGATTATACCATACAAATACACAGAAATCAATGTAAAATGTGGATATAATGTAATGTTATTGACAAGTACCCAATAATATGATATCGTAACAACAACAGGACCCCGCGCACCTTTCCATGATGTGTTCCATGCGGGGACATTGTTTTAAGTGCCATTGTCTTGGCAAGTGTCATGTGTTGGCGCCGGGGCTTATTTTTTTGTCAATCCTCCCCCGCCAATAGCCTGTAACATGGTGCAAAACCTTGTAAAATCGCAGAAGGATAGGAAAGGAGACGCCGATGGAGAGAAAAGGATTTACCATGAAGATTAAGCCTGGAGTATTGGAGGAGTATAAGCGGAGGCATGATGAGATCTGGCCGGAGATGAGCGAAGTGTTGACGAAGGCCGGGTTGAAGAACTATTCCATATGGATCCTGGACGATGAGACGCTATTTGGCTATTATGAGACCGAGGACGACGAATACGCAGTTAAGGTGCAGGAGGAAAGCGAAGTTGTGAAACGCTGGAACGTGTACATGGAAGACATGATTGCGACGAGAACCCTTCCCGATGGAAGTAAAGAACCGATTAAAGACTTTGTGGACTGTGTATTCCTGCACAGGTAGGAAACGATTCGTATGCTGTCAGAATATTTTTGACAGACGCGACAATTTGTGGTATGATACAAACTAGTTTGAGTTCGCTGAGCGATCGCACAGGCGGGAGCCGAAAGGCTGCCTGTGAGGAAAGTCCGAGCTCCGCAGGGCAGGGTGCTGGGTAACACCCAGTGGAGGCGACTCCCAGGACAGTGCAACAGAAATAAACCGCCGGGCAAAGCCGGTAAGGGTGGAAAGGCGAGGTAAGAGCTCACCGCCTCGCTGGTGACAGCGAGGGCACATGTAAACCCCACTTGGAGCAAGACCGAACAGAATACGATACGGCGGCCCGTCGTGTATTCGGGTAGGTCGCGTGAGCTTTATGGCAACATAAAGTCAAGATAGATGATCGCTCTCGACAGAACTCGGCTTACAGGCGGACTCAACTGACAGGGGGGCTGTTGCGAAATAGCGGAATAAGCTGCTGGAGCGACAGCTCCCTTTGTATGCCAAAAAACAGAATACTCTGATTCCATCTGTCAACCATCATTCAGCAAAAAGGAGTTATGTCCCATGTCCAAACAAAATCTTTTAGCAAAGAATCCCTTTGATCCTTCGATCTATGCTGAGCGTGTCAATGCGCTTCTTGCCCGGATGACCGTCGCTGAGAAAGTAGGGCAGTTGCACCTAGAGCATGTTGCCAATTGTGGGTCTCTGACCGATTACAATCTGGGGGATAGAGCCGATGAGAACAGCGTTGTGGACAAAGTTCGCCGCGGCGCTGTGGGGACTATGCTGATCCACGGCCTGGAAGCCACCAATACCGTCCAGAAAATCGCCGTGGAAGAATCCCGTCTGGGGATTCCTCTCCTGTTTGGCTTTGATGTCGTCCACGGCCACAAGACCGTATTCCCCATTCCCCTTGGGGAAGCCGCCACATGGGATCCCGACAGGTTGGCAGAGGCGGAAGCCGTAGCAGCCAAGGAGGCGTATGCCGACGGCCTCAACTGGGTCTATGCCCCCATGATTGACCTATGCCGCGATCCCCGCTGGGGCCGTGTGGCAGAAGGAGCGGGGGAAGATCCGCTGCTTGGCTCCCTGATCGCGCAGGCCAAGGTCCGCGGCCTGCAGACCATAAACCCCGATACCGGTTATCCCTATGTAGCAGCCTGCTTCAAGCATTATTGCGGATACGGTTTGGCACAAGGCGGGCGCGACTATGAGGAATGCGATGCCAGCCCCCGCACCGTGTTCATGGACTATATGAAGCCCTATGCCGCAGCCATTGACGCCGGTGCATTGAGTGCCATGAGCTCCTTCAACGTATTAAACGGCCAGGTTATCACAGGCAGCCGTTACTACTTAACGGAGATTCTCCGCGGAAAATTGGGGTTTGGCGGATTTGTCGTATCGGATTATGGCGCCGTGAAAGAACTGATCCACCACCGCGTCGCAAAAGACCGCAAAGACGCCGCCGGTCTGGCTATTACGGCGGGCGTTGACAGCGATATGGGTTCCCATGTGTACGAGGAGAATCTGGAATCGCTTTATAGCGAAGATCCCCGTTTTGCGGAGGCGATCGATGAAGCCGTCCGCAGAATCCTAAGCGTCAAGTTCGCCATGGGACTCTTTGAGCACCCCTACCATGAGCCGGACTGCGCAGAGAAATTTGTGCTCACACCCCAGTCCCGTGAGCTTGCTCGAGACATCGCCAGGCACTGCTGTGTTCTACTCAAAAATGAGGACAATATCCTTCCGCTGTCTCCTGCCAAAAAATACTTCCTCACTGGTCCTCTGTCCGACAACCAGGAGGATATGCCCGGCGCGTGGGCGGTTTACGACCCCGAGACCAACGTGATCACCGTAAAGAAAGCGATGGAGGAGGCAGGCTACGATTTTGTCCACTATGACGGCTGCCCCTTTACCGGAAAATATTGTTTCCAGGATACGGATGAAAGCGGCTTTTCGCAAGCGCTTAAGCTGGCGGAGGAGTGCGACGAGATCATCTACGTGTGTGGCGAGAGGGCGCCCTGGTCCGGTGAAAACAGGGGAAGGGTAAGCCTTGACCTGCCAAAACTACAGTACCAATATTTGCGCGCCTTAAAGGCAACCGGCAAGAAGATCATATCCGTCCTCATGTGCGGCCGTGCCATGTGTTGCAGTGAGCTGGATCAGGCTTCCGACGCACTGCTTCTTTCCTGGCACCTGGGCACGGAAGCCGGCCATGCCATCTGCGATGTACTGTCCGGCGACCACTGTCCGAGCGGGCGTCTTCCCATCACGTTTCCCTACTATACTGGTCAGGTTCCGTATTATCACGCTTGGCTGTCCAGCGGACGCAGCAGAGAGAGCCTTCCGCGCTATAAGGACGGGGAGAATAAGCCGCTGTATCCCTTCGGTTACGGCTTATCCTATGCCGATATCGAGGGTAGCAATGTAGTCCTGCGTGAGACCTGCACACCGGCCGATCAGTTGCTGCATGTCAGCGTTACCCTGACCAACCACTCCCATATCCCCGCATACGAAG
>CAUFVC010000323.1:0-3144 GCA_959029275.1 uncultured Eubacteriales bacterium
GGTAGCCGCCATGGCAGTGTATATCTCCGGCGAGCGCATTGACGTGGATCGGTCCTCCACGTATGATTTTCAATTGAACACATACGCGGATATCTGGCAGATATTTTTTGTCCCCCTTGAGGACTACAACCGATTGATGGGACAGAGTGAGACTCTGGAGCCTGGAGAAGTTCTGCTCTACACGACAAAATCAAAATATGAGGGGGATTCCATTGCCTTAGGGGATGGGGAGGCGATGAAGATCAAAAAAGTAGTCCCGGATTTTGCCGACAACGGCGTGGACGCCATGCAGGTCATCCCGTCCATGTATATCTTTGTGCCGGATTTCAGCGAGACCCTGCGTCCCTTAACCGAATTGGCCAATTGGAAGGGGGATCCGCTCTTAGAGCTTCACTGGTATTATGGGTTTGATCTGGATGGCTCCGACGAGGTTCAGGTGCAGATCCAGGACGAACTTCTTGAGGACTTGCGGCAGCTCTCTATCTCCGGCGAGGATGACGGGTTCACTGTATCCTGCGAGGGGGTTGCAAAGGAGCGGGCTGGGTTTTATGGCATGTATGGAGGATTGTTTTTCCTTGGAATCCTCCTAGGCGTAGTGTTTATCTTCGCCGCCGTGTTGATCATGTATTATAAACAGATTTCGGAAGGGTATGAGGACCAGTCCCGGTTTGAGATCATGCAGAAGGTGGGAATGACACAGAAAGACATTAAGAGGAGTATCAATTCTCAGATTCTGACGGTGTTCTTCCTCCCGCTGCTGACAGCCGGCGTACACCTGGCCTTCGCCTTCCCCCTCATCCATAAGATCCTGATTCTGTTCAGTTTGACGGACCTAAATCTGTTGATCTTCGTGACCGTTTGTTGTTTCCTAATATTTGCGCTCTTCTATGTGTTGGTGTACCACATTACGTCCAAGGCATATTACGCCATTGTAAGCGGTGCAAAGGGAGAGCCGGCGTGAATTTGCAGAAAGGATGGGCTGGATGGATGCCGCGGGATTTCTCAATAGATGGAGTCAAGGGAAGCGCCTGAAATCCATGGCGATGAAAGGGCTGAGCCGGATGATGACTGGGCTCAGCCTTGGAATCATAGGTCTTCTTATCATACCGACGGGGATCTTGGTCTCTCTCATTTCTATATTCTGGTCGGTGGCGGATAAAGTGAGCGCTCTGGGGCGAACTCCCAGGGGTTAAACGGGCTTTTGGATAGAGGGCTTTCTCCTGGCCCTGGGGTCTAATTGTAGGCGATGGCGCCCCCCGCTCCCTCAAAAAGTTCAACCTCTCCGTCCAGTTCCAGCCGTATCACGGTGGCATAAGGGTCTGCCGCATCATCCGGAACCGGAATCCACACGGTTGGGGGGACGCCGTTCCACGGCGCGCCCATCATGGTCTCTGTGGGAAGCGTCTGCCCGGTTTTTAAGAGGATCGCTTTTTTGACAGGCGTTTTCAGCCCCTTGACAAATAAGTCGCCCGGTTTGCCGAAGGCGTACAGGTAAAGGGTGCGGTGATCCTTGGACATGGTGGAGGGGGCGGAATAATGCCGCAGCCCGATCCCTTTTTCTGTGCCGTACACCGCTTCGGATACGGGGCGGAGCCAATCGCCGAATTCCAGTAGGCGCTGTTCCTGTTCGGGCTGGAAGGTGCCGTCCGCAAGGGGGCCGATGTCCAACAGCATGTTTCCGCCCCGGCTGATTACCTCTGCGAACATCCGCACCAGCCGTGATACCGGTTTGTTGTCGCGGTCGGCGGGAACGTAGCCCCAGGAATTGTTCACGGTGACACTGTATTCCCAGACCTCTCCCATGGGGTCGCCCACGGGAAAGCCCTGCTCCGGGGTCTCGTAATCCCCGCAGCCCTGCATACGGCTGTTGAGGATCACATGGGGATTCAGGCTGTGCAGGTATTCCCGGAGACCCTTCATATCCCACTGCTCCGCATTTTTCTCCCAATCCCCGTCAAACCACATCAGATCGATGGTTCCGTAATGGGTCATAAGCTCCGTGAGCTGTCCGCGGTGGAAGCGCAGGAAATTTTTCCACCTCTCCGGATCCGGAGCTCCCTGGGGGAAGGTTCTGGGGTGATAGGGAAGGTCCGTATCCGGGCGGATGACTGCATTGTTGTCCGGATGAGACCAGTCCAAATGGGAAAAATACAGGCCTACCCGGATGCCGGCCTCGCGCATGGCCTGGCAGTAGGGGGCGATCAGATCCCGGCCCGCCGGGGTCATCTTCACCGCATTCAGGTCGGAATAGCGGGTATCCCACAGGGCGAATCCGTCGTGATGCTTCGCGGTGAGCACGCTGTATTTGGCGCCGAACCGGGTGAAAATATCCGCCCATCTTTTGGGGTCGTAATGGGAGGCTGTAAATCCCTGGGCTTGCGCCATATAGTCCTCGTAGGAGATCTCTCCGTTGTAAAAGCTCCAAGACTCCGTGATTCCCCTGACGGAATAGAGGCCCCAGTGCATGAAAATTCCCAGTTTGGCATCTTTAAACCATTGCTGCATCATATATAGTTCATCCTCTCCGATTAAAATGATCTGCTCTTGCCCGGGCAGAAATTCCATGGGTGCAATACACAGGGTGGTCTCACACACGGTATTGTACCATGTTTTTTTGTTGTCGGCAATTCCCCGTGAAGCGATTGGCTGCCGGGATTGAAAAGAGGGCTTGCAGAAATCGCGCATCTCTGCTATAATATACAAGCTATACGATTCTTTACAATAAATGGCAGGGATCTGGTCTGTAGCCGGGCGCAGGAATGATTTCATTTTTATTAAAAAAAGGTGAAAAGGCTGGCAAGCAGAGGGATCCTGTGCTATTATAAAACGGCGAGCGTAAAGTCTAGATAAGGATGTGTCTCGATGATCTGTAAAGAAAAGATACGGATGATGACGCAGGCGGCAATCTATGAAAAACGGTACTATCGCAGGGACGCCTTCGTTCAGCGCTACTATAAAAACGACTATATCGGGATGGAGAGGCTCAAATCGAAGATCTGGCTTACGATCTTCTATGGGATCTCCTTGGTGGCGTATATGTTTGATCAGGTTTATAATCAAGCGGTGGATCTTCTGCACTATGACTATCAGGGGTTTGTCATAAAAGCGGTGCTGATCTATCTGGCGCTGGGCGTCGTCATTTCC
>CAUFVC010000324.1:0-3110 GCA_959029275.1 uncultured Eubacteriales bacterium
GTGATAGAGAAAAACTTTTAAAAATTCTTTATATTCGTCAAAGCCGCTCATGGAGGCAATCTGCTTGAGGGGATAGGAGGTGGTCAGGAGAAGCCCTTTGATTCTCTTTGTCAGCTCTTTATTGATGTAAGCCTTCATGCCGATGCCAAATTGTTCTTTAAACAGGTGCGTCATGTAATCTTCATGATATCCGAATTTCTGCGCCACAGTCCGCACTGTGATCTTGCTGTCAGCGTTGATGCGTATCCATTCACAGACCTTTCCCAAGGAGGCGGCTCGGGTATCGGAGGCCATATCCTGCTGTGCGTTGAATTCCATTAGAATTAGAGCGGCGCAGGCGTCCGAGGCTTCCTCCGGATATTGGATGGTATTGGAATAGTGCAGCAGCTGACGAAACAGCAATTGAATCTGGTACGGCTGCGAAAGCGTACAGTGTTTATTTTTCCACTGGCCGCCGCGAAAATGGACCCAATAAAATCCTACGGGTTCCTGGGGCTGATTTTCTCTATACCCGCCGTGTTCTTTTCCGTGTTCTAATAGCAGGGCGTCCCCCGCGTGGAGTGCGTAGGAGGTCCCGTCCTCGTCAATGTATGCGTGGCCTTCCGTCATGACGATGATCTCATTGGAGTCTAATACGCGCCGTGGGTGTATCCAGCTTCCCTGGGAATGAAACTCTCCGGACGATAGATACTTCATGTCGGATTTTCTCTCCTTTTTCTGATTTTTTGGGGATTGTCCGGCGAAACCGCTTTCGCTATAATGATAGCAAATTTAGATAGTTTGTCAAGAGGAGGAATGCTGTGTGATGGAATATATTCCATATTCCAGTGTTGAGCTGAAGGACGGTTTTTGGTACTCAAAGCAGAAGCTGAACCGGGACGTCACCATCTTTGCCGTATTGGAGCAATTCCAGAAGACGGGGCGTTTTGATGCGCTCCAGTGCAACTGGAAGCCGGGGATGCCCAATAAACCTCACATTTTCTGGGATTCCGATGTGGCCAAATGGGTGGAAGCAGCTGCGTATATACTGCAAAAAGGGCCTGATGAGAGGTTGGAGTCTGTCTGCGAGTGGGTTATCGATCAGATTGAGAAAAATCGTACGCCGGAGGGGTATTTTAATAGTTTTTATCTTACGGTGGAGCCCCTGGGGCGCTGGCAGGGGCGTGGGAATCACGAGCTTTACTGCGCGGGACACTGGATTGAAGCAGCGGTCGCATACTATGAGGCGACAGGGCGCGACCGTTTTCTCCGCATGATGGAGGACTTTGCCGGGTATATCCAGCAGGTTTTTGTGAAAGAGCAAAGCGCCACTTTTGTCACTCCGGGACATGAGGAGATTGAATTGGCTCTGTACAAGCTATATCGCTGCACAGGAAAGCCCGAGTATCGGGATCTGTCCAAATTTTTCTTAGACAACCGGGGCGTGCGGCCGAGAGAGCCGGAAGCAATGGGGATACAGAGTCATGTGCCGGTGCGGGAGCAAAAGTCCGCCAGAGGGCACGCGGTCCGCGCTATGTACCTGTATTCTGCTATGGCGGATATGGCAAGAGACTGTGGTGACCGCGAAATGCAGGAGGCCTGTGAGATGCTGTTTCAGGATATTGTCCGGCATAAACTGTACATTACAGGTGGAATAGGGTCGTCTAAACACGGCGAGGCCTTTAGCATCCCCTACGATCTTCCCAATAAGGAGGCGTATGCGGAGACCTGCGCCGCAATTGGCCTGATCTTTTTTTCATCGAGGCTGTTGCTGTCGCAGGTGGATTCCATCTACGGGGATGTGATGGAACAGGTGCTGTACAATGGATTTCTATCAGGGCTTTCCCTGGATGGAAAGGCTTTTTTCTATACGAATCCCTTGGCGTTATGTCCGGAATGGCTGGAAAAAGATGCGGATAAACCGAAAGAGGCTCGACCGTGGATGCCATGGCTGACGCAGCGGGTAGAGGTATTTGGCTGTTCTTGCTGTCCACCCAATGTGACGAGACTCCTAGCGTCCCTTGGCGGATATCAATATACCTATGAGGGGGATGCGCTGTGGGTCCATCAGTATATGGACGGAGAGGCTGTCCACGCCGGTATGCGCATTCGCCAGGAAACGCAGTATCCCAATGATGGTCGGATTCGGCTTACTGTGGACGGTGTGGGAACATTGGCGCTGCGGATTCCTGGCTGGTGCAGCGCCTACGAAATTTTTCTGGATGGACAACGGCGGGAGGGGGAGATAAAGAGAGGGTATGTGTATCTTCCGCTGTCCTCCGGAAGACATAGCCTTGAGCTTCGGCTGGAAATGCCATGCGTCTTAGTGGAGGCCAATCCTCGAGTCCGGGAGGATGCGGGGCGAGTCGCCGTGAGACGCGGACCGGTGGTGTACTGCGTCGAGTCAGTGGATAACGGCCCCATGGTCAGCGAGATTATGCTCGATGGAAAGGCGCCCTGGGAGACGGAGTATGATGAGACCTGTGGCTTGCGCATACTCCATACAAAAGGCTTGCGGAGAAATCCGGATCGGTTTGGCGATTATTTGTATCGGGAAGCGGTGGAGGACAGAATTCCTGTCGATGTCACCATGGTTCCCTATTATGCCTTTGCCAACCGCGGCGTCAGTGAAATGCAGGTTTGGCTGCTGCGCGCTTGATTATACGGAGAAGACGAGGTTTAAAAGTTTTCGTTGGAGGAGAGGCGAGAGCCGGTGTGCAAAAATTAATTAAAAAGCACGGCCGGAAGAGGCAGGGCGAAGTAGCCGGGGTAGAAGTGGATGAAGAGTGACCGCCGGAGAGGGAAAGGAAAGTAGAAACCGGCGTGCAAAATGAATTAAAAAGCACCGTCGGAAGAGATAAGATGAGACAACCGGCGTAGAAACGGACGAAAATTGACCGCCGGAGAGGAAAGGAGAGGTGAGAGGCGGCGTGCAAAAGGGATCAAAAAGCACCGCCGGAAGAAGCAAGGTGAAGTACCCGGCGTAGAAATGGACGAAGAGTGACCGCCGAAGAGGAAAAGGAAGATAGGAGCCGGCGTGCAAAATGAATCAAAAAACACCGCCGGAAGAGATAAGATGAGACAACCGGCGTAGAAACGGACGAAGAGTGACCGCCGAAGAGGAAAAGGAA
>CAUFVC010000325.1:0-3110 GCA_959029275.1 uncultured Eubacteriales bacterium
GGAATGGTGATAGCAGTAAACGCTTTGGCAAAGCATTTCGGAGAGGAGGGAGTTTATTAGGATGGTACGGTATCGAAGTTTCGGCGGGAGGATATTTGATTTTTTGAATTATCTTTTTCTGGGGCTTGTCACGCTTGTGATGGTGCTCCCCCTCCTCTATGTCATTGCAGGGAGTTTTACATCTGACGCGGAATTGGCCGCCAAGCGGATCGTATTTTTTCCTTCTCACCCCTCATTAGACTCATATCGATATATTCTATCGTCCGGTATCATTTTTACGAGTTTTTGTAACTCCGTTTTAATCACTGTAGTGGGTACCGCTATCAACCTTTTTATGACGACGCTGCTGGCATATCCCCTCTCCCGCAAAGAGCTACGCGGCCGTAGGCTTTTCAACGCCCTCATCGTGTTTACCATGATGTTTTCTGGAGGCATGATCCCCAGCTATTTACTGGTGAAATCTCTTCATCTGCTTAACAGCTACTGGTCGCTTTGGCTTCCAGGAGCTATCAGTGCGTTTAACATGATTTTGATGCGGAATTTCTTTACGGACATTCCCCTGGAAATCATCGAGTCAAGCAAGATAGACGGCTGCAATGAGATGGTGACTTTTTGCAGGATTGTGCTGCCTCTGTCGCGGCCTTCCCTTTCGGCAATCACTTTGTTCTATTTGGTGGGGCATTGGAACGCATACTTTAACGCCCTGATGTATATCGACGATATGTACCGATGGCCGCTCCAAGTGTGGCTGCGTCAGATCGTCATCCTCTCGCAGGTAGGGTTCGATCCCAACGCTGCTGCAGGCGGTTTCGTCACTCCGCCGGAAACCAGCAAGCTGGCAGTGGTATGCATTGCTGTGATCCCGATTTTGTGCGTATATCCCTTTATGCAGAAAAATTTTGCCAAAGGCGTCATGTTGGGATCCGTGAAAGGATAACAGACGCCAATCAATTTTAGGAGGAAATCTTTATGAAAAGAGAAAGAATTTTTGCTATAGTTCTCACATTGTGCTTGACCCTTATATTGGCTGCATGCGATAGAACAAGCGAATCATCAAAGGCTCCCGAGAGCGGTAGCAGTTCCTCAAGTACGGACGAGCGGGAAACAGGGCAGATCAGCCTGATGATGGCTTATTGGGTGGATCAGCCTCCAAAGGTGGAAGACAATTATCTCTTTGAAAAATTTCAGGAAATGCTAGGAGTTCAGCTTAAGCTGGAACTATATCCGTCGGCTAATTATCAGGATAAAGCAATGCTCAAACTTTCTAGCGGTCAATTGCCGGATGTTATGTGGCTCAGCGACGCCACGGTAAAAACCAAGGCCGTGGTTGACGCTGCCGAAGCGGGAGCTTTTTGGGACTGCACTGATTTGATGAACGGAGACGATTACCCCAATCTATCATGGGCTATCACCTCTACGATGAAGGCCAACGCCTCGATAAACGGGCGTCTGTATGGTATGCCTGGCCCTCGTCCGTCCGCCCGCAACGGTCTATTGTATCGAAAAGACTTGTTTGAAAAATATGATATCACCGCGCCAGAAGATATCGATTCATTCTACGATGCGGCAAAGCGGCTGAAAGAAAATGAGCCTGATTTGATCCCCTATTCCTATGAAAGCATGATCGTGAATTTCCTGACGGTATCTCAGGGGGGGTATAACAACTGGGGGTTTAAAGATGGGAACATCGTGCCGGCATGGGATACGCCAGAATACAAGAATTCTCTCAAGGTACTTCGTGATATGTATTCCGAAAAATTGATGAACCAAGATTTTGCCATTACCACCGGCTCCGAAGTTCAGGCTGATTTGATTTCTGGCAAAGCGGGAATGCTGTCGGCTTGCTATGACAACTATGAGGTATATCAAAACCGTCTCAGCGAGGTAGACCCTACTGCGGTGCTGGATTTGGTCCCCGTGTTCAATGGAACGACTAATGCTCAGGTAGGCAGTGCGCTATATACTGTATCTAGCGCTATTTCTGAAGAGAAGCTTCGCCGGATTTTCCAATATTTTAATGACTCTCTTAATCAGGAGATTTTAACTTGGGAGTACTATGGAGAGGAAGGGCGCAATTACACTCTCGAGGGAGACATCCCTACCTTTATCAGCGATGAGGCGAATCAGGAGGTCAGCGATACGTTGCTGGTCTACAAGAGCTGCGCGGTAAATCCGGTAGTGATCCATTGGCCAACAGACTCTGAAATCTCGCAAAAGTGGAAAAACGCGACGGAAGAATATGCAGAATCATGCGTTCGCGATTATGCCTCCCCCTTGCTTTCTGATACGCAAACGGAAAAAGGAGGTGAGCTGGATAAATTATTGAAAGATGCCCGCGAACGGTATATCATGGGAGAGATTGATGAGGCTGGATACGACGCCGCTGTGGAGAGCTGGTATGCACAAGGGGGAAGCAAAATTGCAGAGGAATATACGGCGGCTTACAAGAAAACGTTAGAAAACGATTGATTGCGCCGCCCAAAGTGGACTTGTCTTGGAATAGGGAAGGGCCTTTCCAGATGTCTTCTTATGAAATGTGGGTTTGGCAAAGCGGGGTTCCTTCTCCAGATTGACTTAGAAAGAGGTAATTGATATGAACAGCGGGTATGACATTATCCCTCATAACATCCCCAACGACGGGATCTTGTTTGTGAACCACCGGAAAAACCGGCGCAGCGGGCATATGAGCCACGCCTTGGTGGAATATGCGAAAGACAGTATTTTAGCATTTTATAGCAATTCGTCCGCCGCCATTGAGCACGGGCACACCGGTTATGGATGGATAGAATATAAGCGCACTATAGATGGAGGAAAAACATGGAGCGATCCTACGGTACTAGATTACAGCTACCGCTCCTTTATCGACGGATGTTATAATATTAGCTGCGAAAAGGCGGTTGTAACAGACAGCGGAGTCATCGTCCTGTTTTGCCTGCGCAACAAAAAGATAACCCGTTGGGAGCCTTATCTGGAGCCCGTGGTTCTGCGGAGCTTCGACAACGGCGAAACATGGTCCGCTCCTATTCCTTTTTCCAACCAACGGGGAAGAATTATGGACGCATGCTACCGCAATGGCGTCATTTACGCTCTGGAATTCTGCAATGACGCTG
>CAUFVC010000326.1:0-3085 GCA_959029275.1 uncultured Eubacteriales bacterium
AAAAGGGATCAAAAAGCACCGCCGGAAGAGATAAGATGAGACAACCGGCGTAGAAGTGGACGAAAATTGACCGCCGGAGAGGAAAGGAGAGGTGAGAGGCGGCGTGCAAAAGGGATCAAAAAGCACCGCCGGAAGAAGCAAGGCGAGTCAACCGGCGGTGTGGCTAGATGATAACAGTTCGCTAAGATAGACGATCTGATTCAAGACAGGTGTACATAGAAAAATTCCTCGATGGCGCGGGCATCTCCCTGGACCGAGCCCTGTACCATGGAGGAGGAACCACCTCCGCGGCCCTGGAAGGCCCACCCCAGCTCTTTGCCCAGAGGACGGACATCCTCAGTTTGGCTACCTAGGACATATTGAAAATGAGAGGCAGAGACAGCAGAAAACACGCCGCAGATACCAGGAAACTTGTCCATAAGCAGATTGACAAGATATCGCATCAGGGGTTGCTCCAACGCCTCCACAAACAGACAGATGCATGGCTGATCCGCGGAAAGCTGGGAAACCCTTTCGGCCAACGTTCGCTTCTGCAATTCTGTCATTGCGGCATGGAGCTGCCGGTTCTCATCCTGGAGCTTGCCAACCGCATCCAGCACAGCGCCGGGTTTCGCGGACAGCATAGCGGAGATGGAGGCGACACTTTTTAATTTAACACGATAGTCTGCGAGTGCGCGGAATCCGCAGAGCATACTGACCCGAACACCACCCTTATACCGCTGGGATCCGATGAGCTTAATAAGTCCGATTTCACCAGTCCTTTTCACGTGAGGAGCGCAGCAAGCGCAGACATCGTAGCCCTCGACGGTAACGATGCGAACGGCGCCAGTGAGTTCCTTTTTGCTGCGATAGGGCATGATGGCGAGGTCATCCGCATCGGGGTAGGCGGCAGTGACAGAGACATTTTGGACAACGGCTTCATTGGCCAGACTTTCGATCTCCTCCAGCTGCGCGTCAGTCAAGACCCCGTTGAAGTCGACGGTCACCGCGTCGGCCCCCATGTGAAACCCAACGTTGTCCAGCCCGTAAAGGCGGTGGACCAGCCCAGATACAATATGTTCGCCCGAGTGCTGCTGCATGTTGGAGAAACGGATGTCCCAGTCCAAGTTGCCGTGGACAGTCTGCCCCGGGGAGAATGGCGCGCCGGTCATGTGCAGGATTTTTCCGTCAAGCTCTTGCACATCGAAGACCGGGACATCATCCAAGGTCCCTCGGTCCGAAGGCTGCCCGCCACCCTCTGGAAAAAATGCCGTTTGATCCAGGACGATCCCGTAGCCCCCTGATGTTTCCTCGCAGCTGACGACAGCCGCGGTGAAAGACCGCAGATGACTATCAAGATCATAGAGCTTTTTCGTGTTCTTCATACATAACCTCCCATTGATCTCGAAGATGATCTCAAATTGTATACTAAGATATATAAAAAGTCAAGCACTTGTAAACCGTTTCTATGATCAGGCTGTAAAATGAGACAGATCTGGACGAACGGCAGGATTTGTGTTATACTTATGCTCATACACATAGGCAATGAGCAGCGCGGAACCCATAAACGAGCAATGCAAAGCGCTGCGACTCAGAACTGAAACAAATAAGAAACACGAATATGCAGCGATGGGAAGGAACCGTATTATGTATCAGTTTATCATTGTCGACGATGAAAAGATTATCCGCAGCGGATTGGCAAAAAGTTTCGACTGGTCTTCCATCGGATTCGAGCCAGTTGAGCAATTTGAAGATGGAAAAGAAGCCATAGCGTATTTGGAGAACAACACAGTTGACGTAGTGCTGACGGATGTTCGAATGTACGAGGTGTCGGGCCTTGAGCTGGCTAAGTATGTTTTTGAAAATCACCCGCAGACAAAAGTTGTGATCATCAGCGGATATAAAGAATTCAATTATGCCCAGGAAGCCATGCGGTATGGCGTATGTGATTATCTTTTAAAGCCGCTGGACAGAGAAGAGATCCGGAAAGTATTCCTGCGAGTGGGTGAGATATTGGCAAAAGAGCGGGACGACCAGACTCGCCCCACAACCTTGCCGTTTCAATATTTCGATGAAAGTGCGTACAAAGAGATCGTTTCCTACAATAATCAATTAGTGGCGGCAGTCGTTGCAGGAGCTGTGGAAGAAGCCGCTGCAATCCACAAAAAATGGTTTGCCTTGATTGATGCCGCGCCGCAGGAGATTCTATTTTTCGCAATCCACAGTGTAATCGAGGAAATCTATATCCGCTTTTCCAGAATGGATGTCTTTATGGAAGAGCGATTTGACAAGGATATCGTGTTAGGGG
Source organism: uncultured Eubacteriales bacterium (assembly GCA_959029275.1). GTDB lineage: Bacteria > Bacillota > Clostridia > Lachnospirales > Bianqueaceae > Bianquea. The sequence goes on from CAUFVC010000326.1 coordinate 2,288, forward strand.
AGCTAAGCAACACGGAGGCGAAAGATCTTTTCGGAGAGACGGGCAAGCTAATCACAAGTCTGTGCCAGTCCGCAAACGCGATACAAGCCAACCCGGAAGATCGCATGATCCTCAAGGCAAAACAGTATATCGACCGTCACCTATCGGAGAGCTTTTCCGTTGAGGACGTGGCGAGATGTGTATATCTCAGCAGCAGTTATTTTTCGCGGGAATTCAAAAACCGGACAGGAGAAAACGCCATCGACTATATCATTCGATGCCGGATGGAAAAAGCCGTGAAGCTGGCGGAGACTGCCCGGTATACGGCGACAGAGATCTGCAAAATGGTTGGCTATACGGATAAAAAATACTTTAATCGCTCTTTTAAGAAATTTACAGGCTGCACCGTTGAGGAATATCAGAATGGCAAAGGGAAGATGAGCTTTTATGGCAAAGAAAATTAGGGGCGATGCGTCGGCGGACAAAAGGAAGCCATGGCAGGTATGGAAATTTCTTAAAAATTATAAATTTAACAGTATTCTGTTCCGCAATTTTATCATTATTGTTCTCTTGATTGTCCTGCCAAATCTTCTCGTCAGCCTTGTGTACCACACCAATATGAAGAAGATTTTGCAGGAGGAAATCAGCGATGTCAATATGAACGCTCTACACCGAAGTTCCGATGCCCTTGAAACAGCCATGCGGGAGATGAAAATCTTTTCCTACAATTTGGCTCTTGACCAGGACACGCAACTCTTTATCTTTGCGGATAAAGGAGAGTTGATCGAAAAGGGCCTGGCGACGAAGCTGTACGAAAAT
>CAUFVC010000327.1:0-3083 GCA_959029275.1 uncultured Eubacteriales bacterium
CCTCTGACCTCTCTTCTTTATGGCGATGACCGCTGCCAGCCCGCCGCCGCACACGGTGATCAACAGGCTGTATAGCCAGAGAATGCTGTTGTCCCCTGTCTTGACCGGCTCTTCCGGATTCACGGAAGCTTTTGCTTTCGGGGCCCCTTCAGGCTTGTAACCGGGATCCGTGTCGCCGCATACTGTACACCTGCCGTTCTCATAGTGGTGCCCCGTGGCTTTTACAACCGTCTGCTCCAGCGTTATGGTGCTTGTCCCTACCTCGTCGCTGAAATACTGAGAGCACTTTTCACAGAACCAATACTCTACATTGCCGTCCTCGGTGCAGGTCGCATCCTTAGCCTCCACCTTTGTCAGCGCATGTTGGTGGATCACGTCTCCTGTATAGTCGCTGACGGTTGCCGTCCCTTCGCTGACATCCACTGTCATAGTCACAGGTTCACTGGCGAAATCGGCATACAGATCGCCGTTGGCTTCTTCGGAGAAGATTTTCAGCGTATACCGCCCCTGAGCTACGCCCTCTACGGGGATGGAAAGGGTTCCGGATGCAGCGGTGCTGCAATCAGCCAACTTAGCGTAATATACCGTATCGCCATTTGTGTCGACTAAAATGCAGGAAACCCCCTGACCGCGCCCCGTGGTGGCATTTTCATAGCGGAAGCTGAGAACCTGGCTTGTCTGGTTCTTTTGTTCCTCGGTGGCAACGATCTTCAGCGCCTGGGAGCTGTCGATCAGAGTTAATTTCATTGTACCCGTGGGGGCCGGCATTCCGGAAAAGCCATTCCCCACCGCGACTGCCGATTTGTCACTGCTTCCCGTGATTGAGAGAATCTTGCTGCTATCCAGACTCAAGGCCGGACGTACCGCTAGCTCCGCCAAGGCCGCAGAATCAACGTAGTTTGTCGCGCCGTCGGCTCTGGCTTTTCTAGCCCTGCCGTAATAGGGATGAGGGGTGCGGAGCAGATACTGATCCCCGAAGCTCCGGACGGTATTGTTATCGATGATCTCCCACTCTTCCTTGGACAGGGCCCACAATTTTTGGGTGATGGCTGGCCCTGCGATTCCATCTTGGCTTGGAGTATCGACGGTGCCGCCTCCCTGCAAAGTGCGGTCTTGAATCGCCGCAAGTTCCTTCTCCGAGAACTCAGCGCCAATCGCGTCCATTTTCAATTGCAGCGTGCTGCCCGCATACTCGGTGGGTGCCACCCAGCTTGTCCCATCCGGATTATTGGCATAGTACATTTTATTTGCGCTGTCGTAAGTCGAGCCCTCAAATTCGTTGCCATGGCCAGTCCGAAATACACTCTTTCCAAATTCATCCTGCTTTGCCAAAAGCGTCAACGTGTCCTGCTGCGGATTGACACCTGACGTCCCGTCACCGATCACCCACCACTCATGTCCGGCAAAGGCGACCGTGCTCTCGTTGACCACAAGCAATTGCGCATCCTCCTGCGGCTCTGCCGATACCGCCTGGGGCACAGCAAGCATAAGTGCAAGAATACTTGCCAACATTGCGGCCTTGCGCTTGTTTCTTGTTTTCATTTTTCCGATTCCCCTTTCTTAAAATGATGATACATACATTTTACCATATTCTTCCTTAAAAATAGAGTAAAATCATGACATTTTTGGATAAAATCATGACATTTTTATATTTATAATTTTGTATTTACGATAATTTATTTACGAATACTCAACCGCTGCCCTCTTTTCATTGAATTTGGCTCTATGTATAGAAATAGGGAAAAAATCAGCTTTTTGCTGGATTCTTTCCCTATTTCTATAGTGCTGTAATAAAACTGTGGGGGTCTGTATGTTAAGAGCTTCCTTATAAAAGGAACAGATAACTTTCTGTTGGATCCTTTTGATTTTTCACGAAGTTTGTTTGAATTTGGAGTTGATACCACAACTGTCTCTGGATATAGAGAAAGGAGCTATGGCTCACAGATGACCGCCCATCTGTGGAGTCATAACCCCTTCTCACCATAAGCTCCCGACCGGATTCGAACCGGTGACCTATTGATTACGAATCAATCGCTCTACCGACTGAGCCACGGAAGCACAAGCAAGATATATGATATTACATTTTGTTTCGAATGTCAAGAGCTTTTTTATTGTAAGATGATTTTTTTACTCAATTCTTTTCTTCGTCAGCTTATCACGGAGCATCTGCAACTCTTCCCGCGATACCCCAATATGGCTGAGGTAGGACTCGGCGGAGCCGTAGCGCTCCAGAATATAATCCAAGAAGTATCGGATATAGGATGCCTCAGATGCAAACAAGTAGGAGGATGCCTCCTCCGGCATTGGCGTCAAAGTCGTGGCTGCCGATGCAAAATATGTCTGCGATACCTGATAATTGGAAATGACATCTTCCATGGAGACACCGGCAAACAGAAGAAGCAAAGCTGCCGTTACACCTGTGCGATCCTTCCCCGCTGTGCAGTGAAACAGCACCGTCCCCTCGGCCCGGGCGATGATCTGAAAGACATCCCTGACTGATCCCTTTGCCATCTCCGCCATCTGCACGTACAGCTTTGGCAGCGTCATGGCGTCAGCCATTGTAAAGTCAATGGCTGTCAAGTCCCCCGCGATATAGGGAAGCTGGTAATACTCAATTCGAGAGTCCTCCGCCAGGGGATTAGGGCGCGCCGCCGTCTCATCCGCGCTCCGCAGGTCAATGACCGTCGTCAGGCCATACCCGAGCAAAAAAGACCGATCCGCCTCCGATAATTCTGTCATATCGCCGGCGCGCAGCACACGGTGCCATTGCGTCATACCTCCATCTTTTGTCGGGTATCCCCCTAACTCGCGGACATTCTTAACACTGGATATGGGCAACCGAACATAATCGGCAGTACAGTCATACATTGGCTCCCTCTCCTTTCTCACCAAATTCTACGCCGGATGATCCATTATTTTCTGTCGCTTTTTGCCCCAATCGCATACAATACGGAGTGCGATATCGCTTATTGGCTCGGTGATAGGCGATGCATTCGGAACACTTGCCATGCCTCCTGCATTTCGTCCGTTTACAATTGCAAGTCTCGCTTCCACCCATCCACAACAACTGGGTAAAGCTCTCA
>CAUFVC010000328.1:0-3077 GCA_959029275.1 uncultured Eubacteriales bacterium
GAAGCTGGCGATTCAGAGGGTGAAGAAGATTGCCATGAAGCCCATGGACCCGGAGGAAGCCTGCCTACAGATGGAGCTGTTGGGGCATAATTTCTTCATGTTCAAGAATGCGGAGACAGGAGCCGTCAATGTTGTCTACAGGCGCAATGAAGCGGGAACCTACGGCCTTATCGAGGCAGATGAATAAGATGTCGGGGAGAGCGCCCGCTCCGGCTGGTGTGAGCGGCTTCTCGCGGGGATGACAGCGATTCGCGTCATCCCCTTTTTACGCCGGTACACACCGGCGCCAATACCCCTTGCCATAGGCTTGCAGGGAGAAAATCCTGCACAACTTCAGAAAAAGGTTGCGCCTGTATTTGATTAATGATAAAATAAACAAGAGCACGGGAACATACAATTGGAGGTTGACGTAATTGGCATTTTTAGAAAAGATTTTTGGTTCGCAGAGCGCCAAAGAGTTAAAGCGAATACAACCCCAGGTCGATGGAATTTTAGCCTTGGAGTCCGACATGGAGAAGCTGTCCGATGGGGAGCTTCGGGGCAAAACGATAGAATTCAAGGAGCGTCTTGACAAGGGAGAGACCTTGGACGATCTGCTGGTGGAGGCATACGCCGTCGTCCGGGAAGCGGCGCAGAGAACGCTGGGACAGAAGCATTTTCCAGTGCAGCTTTTAGGCGGAATTATTTTACACCAAGGGCGCATTGCGGAGATGAAGACAGGAGAGGGTAAGACGCTGACGGCGACCCTGCCATCCTATTTGAACGCATTGACTGGAGAGGGCGTCCACGTGGTGACAGTCAACGACTACCTGGCAAGCCGTGACGCCGAATGGATGGGGCAGATCCATCGCTTCCTAGGATTGTCGGTCGGATGCATCCTCAATCCTATGAATAATGACGAGCGGAGAGAGGCGTACGCCTGTGACATTACCTACGGCACCAACAATGAGTTTGGATTTGACTATCTCCGCGACAACATGGTGGTCTATCAGAACAAAATGGTGCAGCGAGGGCTAAAATACGCCATCATTGATGAGGTGGACTCCATTTTGATCGATGAAGCCCGCACACCTCTGATCATTTCCGGGCGCAGCGGAAAATCCACCTCCCTGTATAAGCAGGCGGATATGCTGGCAGCGCGGATGAAGAAGGGGCGCATCCTCGGGGAGCAGACTAAGCTGGCACAGCTGATGCAGGAGGAAATTCAAGAGGAAGGCGACTTCATCGTGGATGAGAAGGAAAAAGCTTGCAGCCTGACGGCGGATGGCGTAAAAAAGGTTGAGCAGTATTTCGGCCTGTCCAATTTCAGCGATCCAGAAAATGCGGAGATCGCCCACCATGTGAACATCGCGCTGAAGGCGAGGTATCTCATGTTCCGCGACCAGAACTATGTGGTCAAGGATGGGCAGATTGTGATTGTCGATGAGTTCACCGGGCGTCTTATGCCTGGGCGCCGCTACTCCGACGGGCTTCATCAGGCCATAGAGGCCAAAGAGAATGTGGAGGTCAAGCGGGAGAGCAAGACGCTGGCGACGATTACCTTTCAGAACTACTTCAACAAATATGAAAAGAAAGCCGGCATGACAGGTACGGCGAAGACAGAGGAGAATGAGTTCCAGCAGATCTACGGGATGGATGTAGTGGAGATCCCGCCCAATCGGCCTGTCGTCCGCATCGATCACCCGGATATGGTTTACAAGACAAAAAAAGAAAAATACAGAGCGGCTGTGGAGGATATCCAGGAAAGCCATGAGAAGGGACAGCCGGTTTTGGTCGGTACGATCACCATCGAGGACTCTGAGCTGTTGAGCAAGATGCTGAAGACGAAAGGCATTCCCCATAATGTCCTAAACGCGAAATTCCACGAGCGGGAGGCGCAGGTGGTTGCGGAAGCAGGGCAGAAGGGCGCTGTGACCATCGCCACCAACATGGCCGGACGTGGCACGGACATTAAGCTGGGTGACGGTGTGGCGGAGCTCGGCGGGCTGAAAATCATCGGTACGGAACGCCATGAGGCGCGCCGGATCGACAATCAGCTGCGGGGCCGTTCGGGACGGCAGGGAGATCCCGGTGAGTCGCGGTTTTATGTTTCGATGGAAGACGATCTGATGCGGATCTTCGGCGGCGAGAGGATGACAAAGGTTCTGGAAACTTTCAGGATACCGGAGGATACGCCCATCGAGGATAAGACCTTCTCCAAGGCCATCGAAAAGGCACAGATGCGGGTGGAGGAAAATAACTTTGGCATACGTAAGCGATTGCTGGAGTATGACCAGGTTATGAATGAGCAGCGGGAGATCATCTACGGAGAGCGCCGGAAGGTTTTGGAAGGCGATGATCTGCGGGATGAAATCATGCGAATGATCGAGGATGTTGTGGAGCGCAGCGTAGCGGAGGCGGTTGGCGAAGCGAAGTATGCGGAGGAATGGAACTTCCGGCATCTTCGGGATGAGTTGTGCTCCATCATTCCCTTGACAGATCTGGACGTCGATCAGAAAGAGCTGGATAGCTTGACGCAGCAGGCGTATACGGAGCGTCTGACGGAAAAGGCGAAGGAGCTGTACGAGGCCAAGGAACAGGAGGTCCAGCCAGACCGAATGCGGGAAGTGGAGCGGATGATTCTGCTGCGCGTAGTGGACAATCGATGGATGGACCACATCGACATCATGGATCAGATGCGCCAGGGAATTGGCCTGCAAGCCTACGCGCAAAAGAATCCGCTGGATGAGTATAAATTCGTGGCGTACGATATGTTTGAGGAATTGAGTCAACATATTCAGGAGGACACGCTGCGGTTCTTATATCGGATACGGATCCAGGAGAATCAAGAGGTTGAGCGCAAAGAGGTGGCGCAGAATGTGAGTACCAACAGGGGTGAGGACACATCCAAGGCCAAGAAGCCAGTCAAGCGCGCGGAGCCAAAGGTTGGACGGAACGATCCCTGCCCGTGTGGAAGTGGGAAAAAATACAAAAATTGCTGCGGGCGGGACGCATAGACAAAAACCTGTGGGGATGGGGCGTCAAAAGGGCCCTAGCTGTTAAGGGTTTGACACCTGAAAAAACTTTACATCGGAAAG
>CAUFVC010000329.1:0-3065 GCA_959029275.1 uncultured Eubacteriales bacterium
CGGCAGGCGCCGGCGATTATGGGCAGGATAGAGTCAAAGCTTTTGTAAGATCCCTTTGGATACCCGACTGTGGCATCGTGGCGGACGCTGGTGGCGCCCAGCGCCACCGCCATATCGATCTCCCCTTTCACGCGCAGCACCTCATCCTCCAGATTGGTACAATTCAGGAAATCAGCGCCGATGGTGTAGTTCGAGATGGGCATGTCGAGGCGCTGGCATTCCTCCCGGAGGCTCTTTGCATAGTCCGTTGGGGAGGAGCCGTCATGTGGTGTGATCCCCACAAATTCCACTGCGTCGAATCCCATTTCCTTTGCCTTTGCGATACAGGTCAACTGGTTGAGGCGGCCGTCGCGAAAGGCTTGACTAAAACTATAGCTGCTAGCGGCAATTTTCATCATCGAGGCCTCCTACAGTAGAACTTCATGCCCGGTTCTGGCAGATTCATACACGCCGTCCAGGATGGTCATGATGGTTACGCCGTCTTCCGCCGGGGATTTGCAGGGCGTGCCGTTGATGATGCAATCGACGTAGTGATCGATCTCGTTGTTGAAGAGGCCGTCAAAGCTCAGCGCGGAGGAGGCATCAAGGCTTATGTTGGTTAGGTAATCATTGGTCTCGGTAAAGAATTCCACCTCCGGGTCCAATTTGACGCCGGCCTTGTCGCCAAATAGCTCGATGGTTCCCTGGTCTTGTTTTACGTTCAGGGAGAAGCTGGCCTCGATGGAGAGAACCGCGCCATTGTCGTAGCGGATCATAGCCGAGGCAAAGTCCTCTACATCGCAGATATCATGGTTGCCCGATGAGACGGAGGTGTAGCCCTTGGCGCCCTTGATGTGGGGACGGTTGAACAGCTTCTGATAGGTTACGCCGTAGATGGAGACGGGCTTGGGGTTGCCCATCAGGTAGCGCGTCAAGTCGATGACATGGACGCCCAGGTCAATGAGCGGTCCGCCGGCGGAACGAGACTTATCCCCGAACCAGCCCCCGGGATTTCCATTGCGGCGAATATAGGTGGCTTTGGCGTAGTAGATGTCGCCAAGAAAATCTTTGTCAATGAAGTCTTTCACGATGCGGCAGTCATTGCCATAGCGGCGGACAAATCCGATCATCAACAGCTTATTATTTCGCTGTGCGGCTTCCAACATCTCGCGGGCTTCGGCGGCGGAGGTTGCCATGGGCTTTTCACAGAGAACGTGCTTGCCGGCGTTGAGGGCGGCGATGGTGCAGGGCGCGTGAGCGCTATTCCAGGTGCAGACGCTGACGGCATCCAACTCTTTTAATTTTAACATCTCGTTGCAATCTGTGTAGGTACGGGTGATTCCGTATTTATCCGCCATCTTTTTTAGCTGCGCTTCGTTGATATCGCAGAACGCATACAGCTCGACGTTGGGGTTGTTTCGATAGCCTTCAATGTGCAGGGCGGAAATGCTGCCAGTTCCGATAATTCCAACTTTAAGCTTTTTTTCCATGGTTATTCTCCTTTTATTTTGTCATGTAAGAAAGTCACAGCTTTTGCGATATCCGACTCCGGATCGTCCCCCACTTCCCGCTCAATGGTCAGGAAACCGCGGTAGCCAATGTCGTCCAGCGCTTTCAGGTAATTTGGAAAGTCTACGTCGCCTTCGCCCAGCGGAAGCTCGATGAAGGCATTTCCCGTCTGAATCTCGTCTTCAATGATCCCGTAGATGATCTCAGGATCGCGGACGAGCAGCCGGCGCCCGTCTTTGGCGTGGGTATGCACAATATAATCCTTTAAAGTGTAGACAGCGGCCACAGGATCGTCCCCCGTCACCATGACCAGATTCGCCGGGTCCAGATTTACAGCGACGCCGGTGGAATGAAGGCCGTCTAGGAAACCCTTTAACGTGGCGGCCGTCTCCGGGCCGGTCTCGATGGCGAAATGTGCCCCCATCTGATCAGCATATTCCGCCAGCTTGCCACAGGCATCCTGCATGATTTGATACCTGGGGTGAGACGGATCCGTGGGCACAACGCCGATGTGGGTGGTAACCACGTCCGTTTCCAGCTCCTTTGCCAGGTCTAAGACACGTTTGGATTTTTCGATGAGGTCAGGGTTTTCGTCCGGATCGCCAAATCCATGGCCAAAATCTCCACACAAAGCCGAGATCTTGAGCCCATGAGACTTTACCATATCCAAAAATTCGCCGCGCTTTGAGCCGACCAATTTCTCAGGTGAAAGCTCCCCGTATGTAGAATAGACCTGAATTCCGCTGGCACCTACTTTTACTGCCTTGCCTAAGGCCGTGGGGATATCGGTGCGAAAGGAATCCAACATGACGCCGATGGGGAAAGAATACATACAATAACCTCCTACATTCTATATTTTGGCATTCATTTGACGCATACTTGCCTAAACAAGCCGTTGCTTGGACAACAGTGACTTGACGTATGATTCTATTTTATTATATAATAGTGGGATAAGAAGTAAAGGTAATATGTTGCCCCTTTTTAACACGATATTGCTCGGGAGGTTTTTGGGTGAGGGAAAGTCTATATGAGTTTCACAACCACAAGGATCCGAAATTTCCTATCATTTTTCACAGCGACGCCGTGCAGATCAATGGAAACCGTGCCGTAATGCATTGGCATGAGAGCATGGAGATCCTCTATTTTTTTCACGGGCGCGCCGCCGTCACGTCGGATATGGATCAGATGGAGATGCAGGAAGGGGACTTGGCGGTTATCAATTCCAGCAATCTCCATGAGATCGAAGCGGTTACCGCCTCTTCGCACTATTTTTGTCTGATTCCGGATAAAAGTTTCTGTGAAGAGCTGGGATTTTATATCGATGAGCAGCAGTTGCAGAGTAAAATCTGCGATCCGGCGCTGCGGAACTATTTCTTTTCCATAGCCAAGGAATACGAGCGGAAGGCCCCATATTATAAAGCAGCGGTCAAGGTGAAGGTTGGGGAGTTGCTCGTATATTTATACCGCCATTATGTCGCGTCGGAAGAGTTGCTGGCGAAATCGTCGGAAAATTATCGAAAGCTGATGATGGTTAAGGAGGCAACCGCCTATATTCGCGGCCACTTTGCGGATGCGTT
>CAUFVC010000330.1:0-3056 GCA_959029275.1 uncultured Eubacteriales bacterium
GAACCGCATAATAACCTGCAAAAATACCAAAGAACAGACGTTTTCCGTTTTTCCAGCCGTAGTTTGTTACCGTATTAAGAGCCAGTATATTTCCGGGACCAGGTGTAAAAGCGTTCACTATGGCATATATGAAGAAGTTGGTTAATACATATCCAGGCATAAAAATCTCCTCCGTTTGCTATACGATTATAGCACGCAGATGAGAACCATAGATAATACTGATTTTATATGGAATAGCATAGTATAAAGCTATGCTTCTTGCGGATTGAATTTCCTTAAAGCTTCCACATAGATTGCTGCAAGTTCTGACAAAACCTGCCCTTTACAAAGGACATAGCCGATGCGCATGACTTCATCTTCTTTCAATGGAACAGAAACGATGGCTTCTCCCTGTAGAAATTTAGGGAAGATTCCGCTGGAAATCGTATATCCGTCCAACCCAATCATAAGGTTCACGACAGCCGCACGGTCGCTGACACGGATTATTTTCTCCGATGCTTCTGTACTAAATAGTTCCTCAGAGTAGTCTGCCGATTCGTAGATGCCTTGCAAGTAATTCAGCCGTGGATATGGCGTCAAATCTTTCAGTGTAACATACTCTTTTTCTGCAAGTGGGTGCTCTGCCCGCAAAAAGACATGGGGCATAGCCCTAAACAGCTCCGTAAACACAAGACCCATTTCGTCCATCGTCTTACGAAGAAACGTCTCGTTTTTGTTACACAGATAGAGAATGCCAAGATCACAGAAACGATTTTTTACATCCTCCAGAATTTGATGTGTCTGCGTTTCGTTAATGATAAATTCAAACTGTTCCTGCCCGAAATTTTTCACCATCTCCACGAAAGCGTTTGCCGTAAAAGTATAATGCTGCGTGGATACACAAAAACGATGTTTTTTCGATCTGTTTGAAATGAAACGGTCTTCCAAAAGATCCATCTCCTGTATGACCTGCCTCGCATAGCCGAGAAACTCTACTCCTTCCTTTGTCAGAGCAATGCCGCTTCGGCTTCTTTTGAACAATTCAAAGCCTATTTCATTCTCTGTCTCCTTGATGGCGATAGACAGGCTCGGCTGCGAAATATGGAGTTGCTTGGCTGCTTCGGTGATTGAACCGATTTCTGCAACGGATACAATGTATTTCAAAAGTTGAATGGTCATAAGCTATCAGCACCACCTTTACATGTTTTATTCAGAGATTTGTCAGAGAAGCATTCCAATACAGAACTGCATACTTCAAAGCCTTAAGCCAATATCAATTTCATATTTGTCGTTCGGTTTGCCGTGGCATACGAAAAGTATTTTAATCCAAGGTATTTGGAGGATTTATTAAAACCCTATGAGGTGTGGTGAACACCTTATTTATTTTAGGAGCCGCCCCTTGACAATCCAAAATCCCCTGTGATACAATAGCTCCCATAAAGGCGATGAAAAGAAGAAGTAGATGGAGCTGTTTCTCCTCAGAGAGTTCCCGGCCGGTGCGAGGGGCGGTGGAAACCACATCGAAATACATCTTGGAGCCGCGGGCTGAACCGGCCATGGAGTCGAAGTAGGTCTTTTGACGGAGTTGCGACCGTTATCTTCGCAGGGGTATACGCATAGCTGCCGTACCTGCATGAGGCTCTCCCAATTCGTAGAGCGAAAAAAGGTGGTACCACGGAATGATCCGTCCTTTGTAAGACGCTTGTCTTACAGAGGATTTTTTTATTTCCTAGAAATGGCTCCCCAGCTTCGCTTTATTTGTTTCCCTCCTTCATGCATGCCCCAGACTATCTACATTCGAAAGGAGTTGTCTATGTTGTTATCTGTGAACGAACAGATGGAAATCATCACAAAAGGCGCGCTGGAGGTCATTCAAACGGAAGATCTGCAAGAGAAATTGCGGAGAGGACGCCCGCTGCGCATCAAGCTAGGACTCGATCCCTCCGCCCCCGACCTCCACCTAGGGCACGCCGTCGTCCTCCGCAAAATTCGCCAAATGCAGGATCTGGGCCATGAGGCGGTTATCATTATCGGAGATTTCACCGGCGCTATCGGGGACCCGTCCGGAAAATCCAAAACGCGCCCTCAGCTAACCCGGGAGCAGGTGAAGGCCAATGCCTTGACCTACCAACAGCAGCTTTTTAAAATCCTAGACCGGGAAAAAACCACCGTTCTTTTTAATAGCTCTTGGCTGGGAGAAATGAACTTTCACCAGGTCCTGGAGCTCGCTTCCCAGGTCACCGTCGCCCGTATTTTGGAGCGGGATGATTTTGCCAATCGATTTGCAAGGCAGCAGCCCATTGGACTCCATGAATTCTTTTATCCTCTGATGCAGGCCCAGGACTCCATTCAGATTCAAGCGGATATAGAGTTGGGCGGTCAGGACCAGCGATTCAACATTTTGATGGGCCGCACCTTGCAGAAGTCCATGGGTATGGAAAGCCAAGTCGCCCTGTTTATGCCCCTCTTAGTTGGATTGGACGGCATCGACAAGATGAGCAAGAGTTTAGGAAATTATGTCGGAATTACAGAGGATGCGAACACAATGTTCCAAAAAATCATGAAAATTGGGGATGACCAGATCCTCCCCTACTACACGCTCTGCACCGACCTGCACCCGCGGGACATCCGCGCTGTTCAATCTCGACTTGAGGAAGGGGAAAATCCAAGGGATGTGAAGATGGATCTGGCCCATGAGATTACACGCCTCTATCACGGTGTCTCCGCGGCGGATGGGGCGCGCGAGGAATTTATCCAAATTTTTCAAAAAGGGGCTGTGCCCGACATACTGCTCCTCTTTCCCGTCACCAGCGCCGTGATGCGGGATGGCGCCATTGATCTTACCAAGGTTTTGGTCCAAGCGGGCCTCGCATCCAGTGGCAGCGAGGTTCGCAGGCTCGTAGCCCAAGGCGGGGTCAAAGCCGACGGAACCATTCTCCGCGATTTCCTGCTATCCCCCTCACTCCCCGCCACGATCCAGGTCGGGAAGGCAAAATTCGTAAAGCTCGTGCAGCAATAGCCCAATCGGGTAGGAGGCCATCCATTGGTTGAGTGACCGTCCTCCCACACCACCGTGC
>CAUFVC010000331.1:0-3055 GCA_959029275.1 uncultured Eubacteriales bacterium
CAGTCCGGGGAATCCACGATGTGGCGGTTCGATTTTCCAGGTGCTGTAATCCGGTACCGGGCGATGAGATCATCGGCTATATCACGAGAGGGCGCGGCGTCTCCATCCACCGCACCGACTGCATCAACATTATTCAGCTGGAGGACGAGGAACGGCAGCGCCTCATCGATGCAGAGTGGGAGGTGTCGCCCGGCGAAACGACGGGAATGAGGTTCGAATCCAGCATTCAGGTGCTGACAGAGGAGCGCAAGGGCATTCTAGCCGATATTTCCAGCATTATCAACAACGAGAATATCACCATTGTGGCCCTCAATGTCCGGCTAACGAAGGATAAACGGGAGGATGTCTTCAATATAACGGTGGAGATCTCTTCTAAAGAGCAGCTGGAGCAGCTGAGCAAAAAAATCTCTCAGATTCCAGGCGTCCACGAGATCGTCCGGACCGCCAACGGGTAAGGGGGATGCGTTGATTAGAAAATTGGGAATTGCCAGATGAGCCGCGATGCCATAGCCGTTTGATTTCAGGAAAAATCAAACGGCTATATTCGCGCTTGCAGGTCAAAGGAACGTTTTGTTTGGTTAATCCATCAGGAGGGACTAATAAATTCTTACATATCGTTCCCTTGCATTTATTAAGAAGTATGGTATGATAGAAGAGAAGTATAATAGAATGGAGATAGTGCGAAAAATAAGCTCGAAAGCTTATTTTTCACACGGCTATTTGTGCCGGAGCGCCACAAATAGCTCTTATGGCAGAAGAGAAATCGCCTTCGCAAATTTCTCTTCGCCCCGTCGCTGACGCTCCGGAATGGAGATAGTATCGATGAAGGCTGTAGTACAGAGAGTGGCGACAGCGTCCGTTGCGGTGGAGAATAAGGTCATTGGAAGCATCGGGCGGGGGCTGGCCGTTTTGTTGGGGGTTGTCGAAGGGGATACCGAGCGGGAGGCAGATTTCTTGGCAAATAAGATCGCGCAGCTGCGCATCTTCACGGACAGTCAGGATAAGATGAACCTTTCCGTTCAGGATATCGGCGGCGAGATGCTGGTGGTATCCCAGTTTACCTTAGCTGCGGACTGCTCCCACGGGCGGCGGCCATCCTTTACCCGGGCGGCGAAACCTCAGGAGGCCAACGGCCTGTATGAGTATTTTGTCGCAAAGATTGACGGGATACTGGGACAGAAGACCCAGACCGGAGAGTTTGGGGCGGACATGAAGGTTACCCTCGTCAACGACGGTCCGGTAACCATCCTGTTGGATACAGATGAAATTATGCGTTGAGAAACGAGGTGTTGACTATGTTGTTGGAAACGATTGTCGTCGGCGCGCTGGAGACCAATTGCTATATCATTGCCGACGATGCGACAAAGGACGCGGCGATCATCGATCCCGGAGCGGAAGGAAAGCGGATCGCTAAGCGTGTTGAGGACATGGGCCTCACGGTGCGGTGTATTTTAGTCACCCACGGCCATATGGATCATATGAAGGACGCACCCCTTCTGTCGGAGACATACGAGTGTCCCATTGTGGTTCACCGGGAGGAGATGGAGTACATCCACTCGCCGGAGGTAAAAGCTTCCCCTTATAGCGCCCACGTGTTCCAGGCATTTCAAACCGCCGTCGAAAGAAATGGAGTGCTGGTGGAGGATGAGCAACATCTATCCATCGAATCTTTGGACTTGCGCGTTATGAAAGTCCCAGGGCACAGCCAGGCCAGCGTCTGTTACTTCCTCGAGCGGGAGGGGATCGTCTTTGGCGGGGATACTCTTTTTTGGCGGAGCATTGGCCGGACGGATTTCTATGGCGGCAGTGCAACGGATTTAATCACGTCCATTCGGCAGAAACTCCTGGGGCTGCCGGACGAGGTGAGGGTATATCCCGGACATGGCCCTGCGACCACCATCGGGGAGGAAAGAGGCCAGAACCCTTTTCTCAATCTCTCAGCGGGAATGTGGGGCTTTTAGATGAAGCGGGCGGCAATCGACATCCGGCTGGACCGCGAGCTCCAGGGATTTCAGTATGAGATTGAGATGCTGGTCCGGCAGTTTTTGCCATTTTCGGAGGTAGGGTTTGGGGTGTCGCCGGGAGCCATGCGACTGGAACTTTCGGCTCACGATCTGGCTGGACGCTTATACGATGGGCAAGGACGTCTGATAGGGCAGGAGCAGTGGCCGGATCATTCCCCGGGCGCAGGCGCTAAAAATCAGGCCAAGGTGGTGGTATACCGGCTTTTGGCCGCCTATCTCGGGCAGAAGCTGCCGTGGGGGATCCTGACGGGAGTTCGGCCTTCCAAGATCCCCTATGATTTCATGGAGAGCGGTATGGCACAGAGGGAAGCGGCCGCTTGTTTGATGGAGGCGTACTTAGTACAGAGGGAGAAAGCGGAATTAGCGGCGGCTGTGGCCGGAAAGGAGCGTATGCTGCTTGCGGACCACGACGGCATGGATGTCAGTCTCTACGTTGGAATTCCTTTCTGTCCATCCCGATGCGCCTACTGTTCCTTTGTCTCCTATGACTTCCACTCCTATGAGACGGTGCTGCCAGCCTATGTGGAAGCCCTCCTGCGGGAAATGCAGGAGACAGCGGAGCTGCTGGAAGGCAGGCGGCTCCAGAGTTTTTACATGGGAGGCGGAACACCTACGGTTCTGGATGTCGGGAGTCTGGATCGGATTCTAGAGCAGGCGGATGCGCTCTACTCATTCCCGGCGCTGCGGGAAATCACGGTGGAGGCCGGGCGGCCGGATACGATTACCCGTGAGAAGCTGCGGGTTCTGGCGGATCATGGGGTCAATCGGATCTCGATCAATCCCCAGACCATGAATCAAAAGACGCTGGATGCCGTAGGCCGGCGCCATACTGTGGAGCAGGCCGAGGCAGCCCTGGAGACGGCGCGGGAGATAGGCTTTGACAATATCAATATGGATCTGATTCTTGGACTGCCGGGGGAAACCCAGGGAGATGTCAAGAGAACCATGGAACGCATTGTTCGGTTGAAACCGGATAGTCTGACAATTCATACGCTGGCAATCAAGCGGGCGTCGAGGCTCCATGAGGAGGA